>JAAZZJ010000256.1 GCA_014237695.1 Oscillospiraceae bacterium
GCGGGGAGATATTAAACAGGCTCTCAGCATGGCGCTGACTGCTTCCAGGCGGCGGAGGCATCCCGCCCCCGCCGCCTGGAAAATGTGGTATGATCCGCCGGTTACTTGCACAGCGCGGCGGTATCCATGGCGATCATCAGCTCCTCGTTGGTGGGGATGATGAAGATCCTGACCTTGGAATCGGGAGCGGAGACGTCCAGCTCCTTGCCGCGGACCTTGTTCTTCTCCGTATCCATCTTCACACCCATGTACTCCAGCCCCTCACAGATGTGTTCCCGCATATCGGTGGAGTTCTCGCCCACGCCGGCGGTGAACACGATGGCATCCACGCCGCCCATGGCGCTGGCGTAAGCGCCGATGAACTTGCGCACTTCATAGGCAAACTTGTCCAGAGCCAGCTGGGCGCGCTCGTTGCCCTTGGCGGCGGCATCGTCCAGATCCCGGAAGTCGGAGCTGACGCCGGAGATGCCCAGCACGCCGGACTTCTTGTTGAGGATGTTCAGCATCTCTTTAATGTCATAGCCGTACCGGCCCATGAGGTACTCCAGAATGGTGGCGTCCACGTCGCCGGAGCGGGTGCCCATGGGGAAGCCGGCGAGGGGTCCCAGACCCATGGTGGTGTCCACGCACTTGCCGTCCACCACGGCGGACAGGGAGGAGCCGTTGCCCAGGTGGCAGCAGATCACCTTGCTGTGTTCCGGATTGCCCAGCATGTCGATGGCCCGGGCGGAGACATAGCGGTGGCTGGTGCCGTGGAAGCCGTAACGGCGGACGTCGTCCTTCTCATAATACTCATAGGGAATGGCGTAGATATACGCCTTGGGGGGCATGGTCATGTGGAAGGCGGTATCGAATACGGCCACCTGGGGCGTCTTGGGCATGATCTTCTGGCAGGCCTCGATGCCCATGAGGTTGGCGGGGTTGTGGAGGGGCCCAAGGGGGATGCACTTCTTGATGGCCTCGATGCAGGCGTCGTCGATGATGCAGCTGGCGGTGAAGGCCATGCCGCCGTGGAGGACACGGTGGCCCACAGCGGCAATCTCATCGGTGGAGGAGATGACGCCCTTGGCGGGGTCCACCATGATGTCCAGCACTGCCTGGATGGCCTCGTTGTGGGTGGGCATGGGGATATCCTGCTTCACGTCCTCACGGCCGGGGACCTTGTGGGTCAGGCGGCCATCGATGCCGATGCGCTCGCACAGGCCCTTGGCGAACACCTCGCCGCCCTCGGACTCCATGAACTGATACTTCAGGGAAGAGCTGCCTGCGTTGATGATCAGGATCTTCATCTGTTGTTTCTCCTTGTATTGTTATTGTTTTGTCATTTTTGTTTCCAGCCTGTCTCTTGATTTTTTCGCAGGAGACAGCTAGAATGGTATAGCCGAAGCACTTGAAAAAAGGCAAAATTCAGCGGATGAAATGGACCACAGCACCGCTGCCGTCCCTGACGGGGGGCAGCACGTCCGGATTCCCGCCCCGCTGCGATCCATTTTCGTCGCCTCCTTTTTACCCTTTCTCAAGCGCACCGGCTATACCACCCCATATTGTAGACTATTTGTGCCGGTCAGGCAACTGTTTTTTGGGAACTTTTCCAAAAAATTTGCAGACTGGCTGTTTAAGGAGGCAGAGCGTGGCCGTTGCGGGCGTGATCGCGGAATACAACCCCTTTCACCGGGGCCATGCCTGGCAGCTGGAGGAGCTGCGCCGCCGCCTGGGGACGGATGTCCCCGTTGTCGCTTGTATGAGCGGGAACTTTGTCCAGCGGGGGGATTTCGCCCTCCTGAACAAGCACAGCCGGGCGGAGATGGCCCTGATGGGCGGCGTGGATCTGGTCCTGGAGCTTCCGACGCCCTGGGCCGCTGCAGGAGCGGAGCGGTTTGCCCAGGGAGCGGTGGCGGTGCTGGCCGCCTCCGGCGTGGTGACCCACCTGGCCTTTGGCTGCGAGAGCGGGGAGCTGGCGCCCCTGCAGGCGGCGGCGGAGGGTCTGGAGCGGGCGGAATACCCGGAAAAACTGCGGGAAATAGCTGGAAAGGGAATCTCCTTTGCAGCGGCCAGACAGCAGGCGTTGGAGGAGCTTTCAGGGGCGGCGGTATGCCTCTCCCGGCCCAACAATGCCTTGGCGGTGGAATATTTGCGGGCTTTGCGGGCGCAGGGAAGCCTGATGGAGCCCCTGGCTCTGCCCCGGGTGGGGGCGGGCCATGACAGCGGAGTAATATGCGCGTACCCCTCTGCCTCCGCCATCCGGGAGGCGGTCCTGGGGGGAGAGGACTGGCGGGCCCTTCTCCCGGAGGAGTCCGGGGCGGTCCTTTCCCGGGAAATAGCGGCTGGGCGGAGCCCGGCGTGCTGGAAAAACTGCCAGCGGGCCATTCTGGCCCGTCTGCGGAGTATGGAGGAGGAGGACTTCCGCCTCTATGACGGGGGAAATGAGGGGCTGTACCACCGGTTTTATGCCGCCGTCCACAGCGCGGCAACGGTGGAGGAGCTTTTGAGCAGGGCGAAGACGAAGCGGTATCCCATGGCGCGGCTGCGCCGGATGCTGGTGCAGGCTTATCTGGGGGTCCCCCAGGCCTCTCAAGGGGAGACGCCGCCCTACATCCGGGTGCTGGGGGCTGGCCCGCGGGGCCGGGAGCTGCTGGGACAGATGCGGAAGAGCGCCTCCCTGCCGGTGGTGATCCGGCCGGGAAGCGTGCGGCGGATGGGCGAAGAGATTCAGCGGGTCTTTGACCGGGAGTCCCGGTGTACGGACCTGTACGCGCTGGCCTGTCCCGACCTGAGGCGGGCGCTGCCGGAGCGGGAGTACGCCTCCGGTCCGGTAATGCGCTGACGTGCCGAGAAAAGGAGATGCCTATGTTGAAAAAGAGACTGTTTGTGCTGCTGGCGGCCTGGGCGGTGTTCCTGACCGCCTGCTCAGGACTGGCCATGTCGGACCCGGCTCCGGCAGTGGGGGGCAGCCTGCCTGAGCCTCTGGAGGCTAAGGTATTTGTGAAGCCGGAATATGAGATCCTGCCCTTTACCTCCGGCAGCCAGATCCGGGCGGAGGACGAGACGGTGGTGGCCCACTGCAGCTATCAGGTCATTCTTCTCGGCCTCCAGAATGAGGAGGACGTCTCCCCTGAGGCCGCGGAGGCCGCGGCGCGGAACGTAGCGGTTTTCAACGAAAAAATGCGGACGGTACACACGGAGCTGGCGGAACAGGGTACGGTTTTTGGTGAGGACGCAGTTGCCGTATATGAGGAATTTGGTTCTCTCGCGGCGGAATATGAGGACGACGCGGATATCGGCGCGGATTTCTGCGGGGATATCGTCTCCGCTGTGCTGCGCCGCAGCAGCTACACCGGCGGCGCACATCCCAACCGGTATGCGGCAAGCTATCTCTTTGATCTGACTGCGGGGCAGTTCATTGATCCTACCCAGGTGGCCGACGACCCGGAGGCTTTCCGCACGGGGGCGTCGGAGCTTCTGCTGGAGAAGGCGGCGGCCCACAGAGATCAGGAGGCCTTCTGGCAGGATTATGCCAGTATTCTCTCCCGCTGGAATGAGGGGACGGTGCGGTTTGACAGCGAGGGGATGTGGGTGATCTATTCCCCATATGAGCTGGGACCCTATGCCATTGGCGATGTGGAGCTGGTCCTGAGCTGGGAGGAGCTGGAACCGCTGATCGGTCCCGGCGGCATGGCCAAGCTGGGAAGAGGCATCACGGAGTAGGAACTCAGGTGTTCCGGCGGAGGAAGGGCTTTGTGTGTCAAAAAAGATGCTTTGCATCTTTTTTGAGTGAAGGATCGTCATTCGGCTGATACCGAAGGACCGGCCCGGCGGCTCAAAGGCCGCCCCGCTTCGCTCTGCGCCTCGGTTGTGCGCCAAAGGCGCACAATTCGACGCTCGCTCCGCGCAAAGAGTTTTTCCAAGGCACATGTCCTTGGAAAAACGA
>JAAZZJ010000257.1 GCA_014237695.1 Oscillospiraceae bacterium
CGGCGGGGATGATCGCGGTCGTCAATGCGTCGATCAACCAGACCCTCAGCCGCACGGTGATCACCTCCGGCCTGACCCTGGCGGTGGTGCTGATGAACCTGGTGTATACGTTTACGAACGGCTTCGACATGGAGAAATATCTTTCTGACCTGGTAGCCACCGACTTTGTCCTGGGCCATGCCGGCTACTTCCAGAGCAGCGCCAACTTCCGCTTGGCGGACCAGGCGCTTCCGGAGGAAGTCATCGCCCAGGTCATCTCCCAGGGCGGCATCACCGAAGGGGGCAGGGTCTACGGTCAGGAGAGCACGATCCAAGCCCTTCTGCCGGAGGAGTACCACCGCCAGGGTATCAGCATCGCTTATTCCGAGGAGGAGCTGGACAGCGTTGTCGCCTCCCGGGAGCATGTGGGTGAGGACACCGTCGTAGGCAGCGCCCAGCTCTACGGCCTGGAGGACTTCATTCTCGGCGAGATAAACGTGTTGGAGGGAGATACCGCCCCCTTGTCCGACCCCAGCCGGAACGCCATCGCCGCCGTTTATGCCGCCGACGACTACGGAGTAATCCATGAAGATGACAACTGCTTCAAGGTGGGGGATACCGTGACGCTCCGCTATGTGAAGGAGTGGGTGAATGTCGACACGGACACCGGGGAGGAAATCACCGCAGAGGAGTCAAACGCCCGCTGGAACCGCGGAGAGACGAATTTCGTTCCCCGGGCCAAGGTCTATGAGGAAAAGGAGTACACCGTCTGCGCCATGATCGAGATCCCCAGAGCCCTTACTTACCGCTATACCACCCTGGGCGGCAGCAAGCTGGCGATGGGAGCGGAGCTGTTCCAGCAGGATACCGGCACCAGCTCCGTCATGATCTACGCTTTCAACACTGACGAGACGGCCAGCACCGCTATGGAGGACTTCCTGCAAGAATACACAGAGTCCGTCCAGTCCACCTATGACTACGAGAGCAAACAGAGCATGGCGGCGGAGTTCGAGGGCTTCCGGAGTATGTTCCTGACCATGGGCGGCACGCTGTCGGGGATCATCGGCCTGGTGGGCGTGCTCAACTTCATCAACGCCGTGACGGGCATACTGGCCCGGAAGCGGGAGCTGGCCATGCTCCAATCTGTAGGCATGACTGGTAAGCAGATGAATACCATGCTGGTGTACGAAGGGCTGTACTACACGATGCTGTCCGCCGCCCTCTCCCTGGTCCTGAGCGCCGCGCTGGGACCGCTGGTGGGATCGCTCTGCTCCGCCTTTTGGTTTTTCACCTATCGATTTACCGTCCTGCCGGTTTTGGCGGTCATACCGCTGTTTCTGATCCTGGGGGTCCTGATCCCTCTGCTGGTGTATCGTTCCGTTAACCGCCGCACCATTGTGGAGCGTTTGCGGGAGATAGAAAGCTGACACGTACAGTTTTGTTGTTGCGGCAAAATGATGTGCCGGGCAGACATCAATAATATCGGTTGCATCAAGGCAGCGGGACTATGTCAAGATCCCGAATACTTTTATCGCCGCAGTACACGTTCGTTGTATCGCTATTGGGACTGCTCCTGATAAGTGATATTTTCAATCATTTTACGAAAGAAATATCGCCCACGGTTCTTTTTAACCCGTGGGCGATATTTCTTAAATCATTCAAAAATGCTTTCGTACGTCCATAATCGCTGCTTTCTTCTCCGGCGGACACGTGGGAACTTGAGCATTTTCCGATTTCGCCAGATTATAATTTCCCCCATCTTTAGCCCGCACCCTTCTTAAATTCGGACATATCCATATCTTCCTGCGGGAACCGCTCCCTGACCTTCTGCGAGTTGATTTCTCCCTTGGAAAGAAGAATAACCGTCTCAACTTGCTTATCATTGTCCAAACTCAAATTCATATCCTGTTCAATGATCGGCAACTTGAATTTGATGGATTTCAGCCATTGTCCGTTGGGCTGGCGCTCCTCATAAATTTGGATTTCTAAAATCAAGGCCTCGATCAGTTGCCGCCGCTCTACCTCGTTCATCAACGCATACAGCTTTTCAAAATAAATCAGGACCTTGTAGATATTGTCCCCGGTCAGCTTTTCCGCTTCAATGGCTTGCTTCTTGGCCCTGGCTGTGATAAGCTGTGACTCGATTTCTTCTATCCTATCGTACATCTTATAAAGCCGGTCATCAAGGTCGGCTTTGCGTTTGATGTAATGACGGTCATCCGGGTCAAGGGAGTCGATCTCCTCCATCAGTTTGGATTTGATGGAATAGCTCTGGCGCAACTGCTTTTCATAATTGGCGATCTCCTGGTCGATAGCTGCGGTATCCACCTTCATGTTGATTTTTTCCTGCATCATAGCCGCAAATTTCGGATTACTCACCAGACTTTCTGCGAAAGTCGTGTGCCAAGAGGGGAAGTATCCCCCCTTGGATTCCCCCTCCATTTTCGGGGCTTTGGGTACCAGATCGCCAAATCGCAGTCTGGATACCTTGCCCCGAAAACGTGAACCGCGTTACGGTTCTGTTGTTACGAAACCGCAGAACTGTTCCGCATCGATGTATTCCGAGAATTTTAGTTGTGTTAATGCACGCACAGTAAGAGTATCGGTAAAAGTATGAAAAAAACTCTACCATTTTTTCACAAAATATGTTATACTTTTTTGACGAATAACCCTTTTGCGGGAGGTACACGATGACAGATGTTGATAGGCGCACCGCCGCAGCCCGGTTTGCGGCTGATTGGAAGGGCCGGGGTGATGAAAAACAGGAGACACAGCGATTTTGGATCGAATTACTGACAAAGGTTTTCGGCATTGACGGCTCTACTGCCATTTCCTTTGAAGTCCCGGTGAAGTTGGACCATACCAGTTTCATTGACGGATACATCGAATCCACCCGTGTCCTGATTGAGCAGAAGGGCCGGGAGATTGACCTCCGAAAAGGATACAAGCAGTCTGACGGCAGTATGCTGACACCTTACCAGCAGGCCAGAAGGTATGCCGGATATCTGCCCTATAATCAGGTCCCACGCTGGATTATCGTCTGCAACTTCCAGGAGTTCCAGATTCACGATATGAATCGCCCCAATGACGAGCCGGAAGTCCTCAAGCTGGCGGACTTGGAGAAGGAGTTTCACCGTCTGCAATTCCTGGTGGACACTGGCAGCGAGCATATCAAAAAGGAAATGGAAATCTCCCTCCAGGCCGGTGAACTGGTGGGGGTACTCTATGACACACTATTGAAACAGTACAAGGACCACAATGACCCGGAAACGCTGAAAAGCCTGAACAAGCTGTGTGTCCGGCTGGTGTTCTGCCTGTACGCCGAGGACGCTGGAATTTTCGGAAACCGGAGTATGTTCCATGACTACTTGCAGGGGCATGAGCGGGAGGCCCGGCAAGCCTTAATCAACCTGTTCAAAATCCTTGACACAAAATCCGAGGACCGGGACCCGTACCTGGATGATGACCTCCTGGCGTTCCCCTACGTCAACGGCGGATTGTTCGCAGATGAAAACATCGTAATTCCCCGATTGGATGAAACCATCGTTGACCTGATTCTGCGAAAAGCCAGCGAGGACTTTGACTGGTCTGCCATCAGCCCCACCATTTTCGGCGCTGTCTTTGAAAGCACACTGAACCCGGAAACCCGGCGCTCTGGCGGGATGCACTACACCAGCATCGAGAACATCCACAAGCTGATTGACCCGCTATTCCTGGATGGGCTGAAAGCCGAGTTTGCGGAGATTGAAGCCGTCACGGTGGAGCGGACCCGCAAAGCCAGGCTGGAAGCCTTTCAGCGCAAGCTGGCGGGGCTGAAATTCCTCGACCCGGCCTGTGGCTCCGGCAACTTCCGGACCGAAACTTACATCTCCCCCCGGCGCCCGGAAACCCAAA
>JAAZZJ010000258.1:0-1913 GCA_014237695.1 Oscillospiraceae bacterium
AACGGTGATGGAAAGCATCCCACCTGTCTTGCCTACCTGAAGGAACTGGGCGTGACTCATGTGCAGCTGATGCCTGTTTTTGATTATGGCTCCGTAGATGAGAGCGGCAGTCCGGAGCAGTTCAACTGGGGATATGATCCTGTCAACTACAATATCCCAGAGGGCTCTTACGCCACCGATCCCATCGACGGGGCCGTACGGATCCGAGAAATGAAGGAGGCCGTTCAGGCCCTGCACAGGAACGGTTTTCGGGTCATCATGGATGTGGTCTACAACCACACCTACCGGCTGGATTCCTGGCTGTGGCGGACAGTGCCATGGTATTATTACCGGCAGGAGGAGGACGGCTCGCCCTCCAACGGGTCCGGCTGCGGCAGCGACCTGGCCACCGAGCGGAGCATGTGCGCCCAATATATACTGGACTCCGTCCTCTACTGGGCAGAGGAATATCATATCGACGGCTTCCGATTTGATCTGATGGGCCTGCTGGATGTTCCTCTGATGAACCGCATCCGGCGAGAGCTGGACCGGCGGTGGGGCCGGGGGGAGAAGCTGATCCTGGGGGAGCCTTGGGCCGCAGCGGAAACTGCCGCGGTGCCGGGAACCGTCCTGGCCAGCAAAGAACACCTTACCGAATTGGACGCCGGAGTCAGCGCCTTCTGCGACAATACCCGGGACGCGGTCAAGGGCGATCTGTGGAGCGAGGACGCGGCGGGGTTCGTCAACGGCGGCGGGCTGGACGCGGACCGTCTGGCCTGCTGCATCAAGGGCTGGGCCAGCGGCCCGGAGAGCGTGGTAAAATCGCCGTCCCAAACAGTGAACTATCTGTCCTGCCACGATGACTGGACGCTTTGGGACCGTCTGGTTTATACCGGAGATAAAGCTCTGCGGTTTCAGCGGTGTCCCCCGGATCTGCTGCGGCAGAACCGGCTGGCGGCTGCCATCTATTTTACCTGCCAGGGCTGCCTGTTCCTCCTCTCCGGCGAGGAATTTGCCCGGACAAAGCAAGGTGTGAAAAACACCTACGCCTCTCCGCTGGAAATCAACCAGCTGGACTGGACCAGAGCCTGGGCCAACCGGCAGCTGGCAGATTACTACAGAGGCCTGATTGCACTGCGAATGCGGCTGCCCGGCCTCCAGGACAAAACGGCGGCAGCGGCAAGCCGAGTTCTCGCGGTAACTTCCCCTGGGAAGGACTGCGCAGCGGTCCTGCTGGACAACACCGGAGCGGGCAGTCCCTGGAAGCGCCTTTTCATGGCCTACAGCGCCGCTCCGGAGGCTGTTTCTCTGACCTTGCCCCAGGGAAATTGGGACGTTCTGGCGGATGCGGAATCCAGCTTTGCCTGGCAAAAGCCCCGCGCAATAAAGGCTTCCGCCCCCCTGGAACCTGTGTCAGCGCTGATTTTGGGCCAGCGATGAAGGAGGTAGCAAGATGAAATATGTATACGACAAACAGCATGATCTGCTCTCCCTGCCGCAGGCGGAAGAGACCTGCTGGCTGCTGGCCAACGGTCTGGGCGGCTATGCGTCCACCTCAGCCGCCTTTTCTGTTACCCGCAATGACCAGGGGCTGCTGATCGCCGCAAAAACGCCCAACCAGCGCTTCAACCTGGTACACCGCCTGTCCGAAAAATTGTCCTCAGACGGGGAGTCCGTCTTTTTATCCTCCCAGACCTTCGGAGACGGAACGCCGCCTGAAGATGGATGGCGCCGCCTGTCCTCTTTTGGTTGGGAGGACGGTCCCTGCTGGCTGTATCAGGTGGACAGCGTCCAGGTCACGCGGCGGTGCGCTATGGAACACGGGAAGAATGCCTCGGCGGTTGTCTATACGGTGGAGAACCGCTCGGAAGCGCCCTGCACCCTGCGGGTGACCCCCGTGTTTCAATTTTCTCAAAAGGGAGACCCCCCGCAGG
>JAAZZJ010000258.1:1923-3872 GCA_014237695.1 Oscillospiraceae bacterium
GCACTATACCGGCGGAACCATCCAGGGCGCAGGTCTGACGCTGCATGTAAAAAGCAGCGAGCCGTTGCTCCCCCTTCCGCAGACCTGGGAAAATCTCTCCTACGAGGATGACCGGAAAGACGGCCGCAGGGAAACCGGCCTGGGCCTGACCTGCGCCGCCGTGGAATTGACGGTGCCTCAGGGAGAAAACAGGCGGCTGGAACTGGTATTTTCCACGGAGCCCTCCGGCAAAGGAGGGGCGGAAATCCTTCTTGATGCGCAGGCCAGACAGCGCTCATTGCTGGCACAGTCCGGATTCAAAGATCCCGCCGCCCGGGAGCTTGCCAGAAGTGCGGACGCCTTTATCGCAAACCGGCCGTCTTCCGGTGGCAAGACGATCCTCGCGGGCTACCCCTTCTTTGGCGACTGGGGCCGGGACACCATGATCGCTCTCCCCGGCTGTGTGCTGGCGACAAAGCAGTACGAGACGGCAAAGAGCATCCTGCGGACCTTTCTTGCCTACGAGCAGGACGGTCTTGTCCCCAATCTTTTCCCGGAGGGGCAGGAGGAGCCCCGCTACAATACCGTAGACGCCGCGCTGCTGCTCATCAACTGCGTCTGGCTGTACTACCAGAAAACAGGCGACAGGGATTTTGTGCGGGAAGCCTGGCCGGTGATGGTCCGCATCGTTCATGCCTACCGGACCGGGACCCATCACGCCATCGGCATGGACACAGACGGCCTGATCTTCGCCGGCAGGGGGATGGACCAGGTAACCTGGATGGACGTGTGTGTAGACGGCATCCTGCCTACGCCCCGCCACGGAAAGCCAGTGGAGATCAACGCGTATTGGTACAATGCTCTGCGGATTCTGCAGGAACTCGCCCTAACGCTTGGCGAGGACGGAACCGCCTACGGCCGGCTGGCCGAACAGGTCAAAATGTCCTTTACGGATCTGTTCTGGATGGAGGAAAAGGGCTACCTGAAGGACGTCGTCTCCGGAACCGGTGCAGACGAGCAGCTCCGCTGCAACCAGATCTGGGCGGTAACTATGCCGTTTACCATGCTGCCGCCTGCGCAGGAGCAGCGGGTTGTGGAGAGCGTCCGGCGTCATCTCTACACCCCCTTCGGCCTGCGGACCCTGTCCCCGGAGGACCCGGAGTTCCATCCCTTTTATGGCGGAAGCCAGCGGGAACGGGATATGGCCTACCACCAGGGGACCGTCTGGCCCTACCCGCTGGGGGCCTATTATCTGGCCTGGCTCAAAACCCACGGCAGCACAGCCGAGGCGGCGGCCCAGGTGCGGGAGCAGCTGGGGAACATGGAGGCCATGCTGCGTGAGGGCTGCGTGGGACAGCTGCCGGAAATATATGACGGCGGGAACCCGGGTCCCTCCAAGGGCTGCTTTGCCCAGGCCTGGAGCGTAGGCGAGCTGTTGCGAGTGTACGAAGCTCTGGAACAGATCGAGGAAAAAGAGCGGCACAGTTGACCGGATATTCATGAAATACAGATAAAAGGGGAGCCAGGTAAATGCCTGGTCCCCCTTTCCATCTGACAGCACAGCAAGGAGGTTTCCTTATGTTAGACAAAACCAAGCGCGGCTGGTGGAAATCCGCCGTGTTCTACCAGATCTACCCCAAGAGCTTTTTGGACGCCAGCGGCGACGGCATTGGGGATATCCAGGGCATCATCCGGAAGCTGGACTACCTGGAAAAGCTTGGCATCGACGGCATCTGGCTCTCACCGGTATGCGCCTCTCCCCAGGTGGACAACGGGTATGACATCTCGGACTACCGGGCAATCTGGCCCACCTTCGGCACCATGGAGGATATGGATTCCCTGATCCGGGAGGCAAAAAAGCGGGGCATCTCCATCATTATGGACCTGGTACTCAACCACACCTCCGACCAGCACCCCTGGTTCCTGGAGGCGCTGAAAAGCCGGGAGAATCCCTATCATGATTACTATAT
>JAAZZJ010000259.1 GCA_014237695.1 Oscillospiraceae bacterium
CCACGCCCTGTTTTGACCGCCGAACTTTACCGATTTTCAACTGCTTCGACTATATGCCGCCAAAGGCGGCCCCAGTGCCCTTTCTGCTGTCAAGCGGCGTCTACTTCTGCCCGTAGTAAGCGTTGGGTCCGTGCTTGCGCAGGAAATGCTTGTCCTGGACTCGCTGAGGGGCAGCGGAGGCATTGGGGTTGATCTGCTCCGTCAGCAGCGCCATCCTGGCCACCTCCTCCAGCACCACCGCATGATACACCGCCTGGGCGGCGTCCTTCCCCCAGGTGAAGGGCCCGTGGCTGCGGCATATGACCGCCGGTACATGGGCCGGATCAATATCCCGCTCCCGGAACGTCTCCGCGATCACCCGGCCGGTATGGGCCTCATAATCCTCGTCGATCTCTGCCGCCGTCAGGTCCCGGGTGCAGGGTACCGGGCCGTAAAAATAGTCCGCGTGGGTAGTGCCGTAGGCGGGAATATCCCGTCCGGCCTGTGCCCAGGCTACGGCGTGGGGACTGTGGGTGTGTACGATGCCCCCCAGTCCGGGGAAGGCATTGTAGAGCGCCAGATGGGTTCTGGCGTCCGAGGAGGGATTCAGGCCTCCCTCCACCTGCCGGCCCTCCAGATCCAGCACCACCAGGTCCTCAGGGCGCAGTGCGTCATACTCCACCCCGGAGGGCTTGATGACAAACAGCCCCCTCTCCCGGTCGATGCCGCTGACATTGCCCCAGGTGTAGGTCACCAGCCCTCTCCGTGGCAGCTCTATATTGGCCTCGTAGACCTCTTGTTTCAATTTCTCCAGCATATCGGTAAGCCTCCTGTCATGGTGTTTCCCCGCCGGGGGTGTCGATGCAGTTCTTCTGGACGGCGCTGTCGAGGATGGCGCGGATTACATTTCCGCAGCACCGGCGCAGGTCCGCTTCATCAATGAGATTTGCCCGCAGAGCCTGTAATATCTCCCTCTTATAGCCGCTCCCACCGGGCATAATGAGGTCGTTTCCCGCCCGGAGGGCGGCGGCGCTGCTGGCCCGGCCCCCCATGGTGGAATTCCAGTCGGTCATCACCACCCCGCCGAACCCCCACTCCTGGCGCAGAACCTTGGTGCAGAGGTCGTGGCTGTTGGGGGTGTAGACGCCGTTGATGCGGTTGTAGGAGGTCATGACGCCCTTTGCGCCTCCGGCGCGGACCGCTTCCTCAAAGCCCCGCAGATAGATCTCCCGCAGGGCCCGCTCCCCCACGTTGCTGGACACCGCCGTGCGGTTCTCCTCCTGGTTGTTGCAGGCAAAGTGCTTGATGGTGACGTAGTACCCCTCCTCCTGCTGGACGCCCCGGGTGAGGGCCGCCGCCATGGCCCCGGTAAGCCGGGGGTCCTCGGAATAGTATTCAAAGTTCCGGCCGCACAGGGGATTGCGGTGGATATTCATGCCGGGAGCCAGCCAGTAGGTACAGCCGTACTCCTTCATCTCCCGGTACACGGCCTTCCCTACTTGGCAGAGCAGCTCTGTGTTCCAGCTCTGGGCCAGGGCGGTGGCCACCGGGAAGGCAGTGGCGTACTGATAGATCACCGGGTCCCGCTCCGGATTCCCCAGGGCCGCCTTCCTGACCAGGCCGGGCAGATCGTTCATGAAAGCGAAGGGCGGGTCCACCGGCTTGATCTTCCCGCTCCTGTCCACGGTGGATCTCCGCTGAATGCGCAGCCCTGCGGGGCCGTCGCACAGCGCCACGTTGGCCAGCCCCCGGTCCCAGAACCGGGAGGTGGTGTTGCCCACGGAGCCGGGCAGCTGGAACCGGTTCTTACCGGCGGACATGCCGGCGCCCACCACGATGTCCGTCATTTCCTCCGCTGTCAGACGGCGCATGGCCCGCCTCACCCGCTCGTCATCCGGACAGGCCGGAAGATTGCCGTAGGTATAGACCGCCGTCTCAAAGGCCTCGGGCCGGATGGTCAGACGGGGCAGTCCGTCCGGCAGCGGAGCAAAAT
Source organism: Oscillospiraceae bacterium (assembly GCA_014237695.1). GTDB lineage: Bacteria > Bacillota > Clostridia > Oscillospirales > Oscillospiraceae > Pelethomonas. The sequence continues at coordinate 1,973 of JAAZZJ010000259.1, forward strand.
CGTAGGGCCTGGCATGGAGTTCCTCCAGAGGCAGGTGCAGCGGGCAGATGTGGGTGTGCCGGGAAACCACAATCTCCCGCTCCAGGCGCAGCACCCCAACCGGGACGGTGCTGCGGGAGGAGCTGCCCAGCCGCAGGATATACTCCCCGCTCTCCAGCACATAGGCGGCGTCCGCCTCCCGGAAGCTGGCCAGAGCGGCAAAATCGAAGGTCAGCTCCAGAGTCTGAGACGCGCCGGGGGCCAGCGGCTCTGTCTTGGCGAAGGCGGCCAGGGACTGATACTCCTTGTCCAGGGCCCCGTTAGGGGCGGAGACATAGAGCTGGGCCACCTCCTTGCCGGTGCGAGGTGCTCTCCCTGTTGGCGACGGCGGCCTCCACCGTTACCCGCCGCCCGTCCTCGGAGATCCGGATGCCGGCGCAGCGCATGGCGAAGTCCGTATAGCTCAGTCCGTAGCCGAAAGGAAAGGCCGGTTCCACGCCGAAGCTGTCAAAGAACCGGTACCCGACATAAATGCCCTCCTTGTAAAACTCGTTGTCCACGTCGCCGTTGAGATAGCTGTACTCCTGAGAGAAGGGCAGCTGGCTGTAGCGCCTGGCCCAGGTGTCGGTGAGCTTCCCGGAGGGGGAGACCGCTCCGGAGAGGATATCCGCCACCGCATGTCCCCCCTCCTGCCCCAGCTGGCAGAGGAACAGGATGGCGTTGATGCCCGGGATCTCCTCCACAAAGCCCATGTCCAGGGCCGAGCCGCTGTTGATGGCCAGGATGAAATGCGCGTACTTCTCCGCGCAGAAACGGATGGCCTCCCGCTCCCCGTCGGAGAGGAGGAAGTCCCCCTTCTCCGCCCGGCGGTCGCCGCCCTCGCCGGCCTGGCGGCTGACCACATAGACGCAGGTATCTGTCCCTCCGTTGATCACATCCGCCTGGGTGATGGGGTGACCACAGGGGGGCCGGAAATTGTCGAAAAGCAGATCCATGATGGAGCCCTGGAAGCGCTTGAGGCGTCGGGCCTTCTCCTTCCGGTGGGCCTCCATCGCCTCCTCGTAGACGGTATCGTACTCCTCCAGCCACCGGCGGGAGGCGATCTCAAAGCCCCGGTCCTCCATGCCCTCCAGGATGGTGACGGAGCGGCGCTCGTTCACCTCGCCGGAGCCGGTGCCGCCCTTGATGGTTCGGGATGCGCCGGAGCCGTAAAGGGCGACCCTTTTGGTCCGAAGAGGCAGCGCTCCATCGTTTTTCAGAAGCACGATCCCCTCGCAGGCGGCCTGATAGGCCACGGCGAGATTTTCTTTCTCCCGCCGGCTCATCTCATCGGAACAGCCGGCTCTGGTCAGCAGCTTCATTGGTTCCTCCCTTCCGCGCCCTTTGGCGGGGCACATCGGCTGATAGGTTTTTCATGTACAGCAGAGCAGTGCTTGCCCTGTGCCTATCTTTGCGCTTTTTCAGCTGCGTTGACTATACCATGTTCGCCAACCGCTGTCAACATGCCCGCATTTCCCCCACAGCCGATGGCCCACAGGTGACGGCCATACGCTTTTCATCGGAAATTCGCGCTGCGCCCCGGCACTTACCACCTGAGGCAAAGAAAACCGGCTGGCGGAACGATACCCGCCAGCCGGAGCGCGCGCTATTTTTTTCCCTTCTTTTTTTTCTTCTTCTCCGCCTCATCGGGATGGGGGCCTACCGCGTAATCCCCGAAGTTCCTGTGCAGCCATGCCGCACAGTGATTCACCCACACCGCGCAGGGGGCGGAAGCCCTCCAATCCTCCCCGGGAGCAAAAACCGTATAATCCGCCAGAGACTGCCCGTGGCCGCCGCTGGGGTAAATATGCAGCTCCGAGGCTCCCCCCTTGGCCCGCAAGGCCTTGTCCAGCAGCAGGGCGTTCTCCACCGGGACAC
>JAAZZJ010000025.1 GCA_014237695.1 Oscillospiraceae bacterium
GTCAGAATCTTTTGTGTCTTTAAAAAATTCTTTTGGTGTCATGTTAATATAATCTTTTGATGGTACATAAAAACATCTATTAACATCGTCATGTTTAACTGTAACATTAGTTGATTTAATAAAAGAATCAATTTCTTTTATCGGGAAACCGTATTACGCGGCGTTTTCCTCCAGGCGGGCATAGAAGGCCGTCAGAATCTCGCCGCAGTTCATAACGATTGCGTCGTCTTCGCCCTCGATCTCCACGTCAAAGACCACACCCAGGAAAGCGGCGTAGCGGGTCATGACCTCACGGAGAATTGCGACGGTGACTACCTCCTCGGGGTCATCCTCCTCATCCACGATATCGTTGGTTACCGCCCAGGCCAGCGCCAGGGTATACTCGCCTTCGGCGTCCACGCCGTCAGGGCTGCCCTCGTGGGTGTAGAGGAAGGACACCAGAATCTCCCGGGAGATCAGGCCGGCCAGAGGCACCGCCTGATCCTCCAAGGTGACGGTACCAGCGTCCAGGGGAACATCGGTATCGGGAATTACCGTCACATCACCGGGGCCCTCGGGAATGTCCGGAGTGCCGGGAGTATCTGGAGTATCCGGATTGACGGCGTCCTCCGCAGCCTTCTCGTAGGCATCACGGGCATCCTCGGCATCCTGCTTGGCCTTGGCCTCTTCCTCGTCGGCGGCATCCTTTGCAGCCTTGGCGTCGGTGAGCGTCTGCTGGGCCTTTGCCAGCGCATCCGTCAGGGCCTTCCAGTCCGCCGAGGTGAGAGTGCTTTGGCTGATCTGCGCATTTTTCAAATTGTCTTCGGCGTCCAGTACCGCTTTCTCGGCAGCGGCATACTGGTCGTTGGCGGACTGAGACTTCTTCTGTGCTTCTTTATATTTGCCAGCAGCCTCATTATACGCGTTTGCTGTGTCCCTCATCTTCTCAAGCAGCAACCTGGCTTGCTCTACCAGAGCCTCCTTTTTTGTACTCCTCATAGTGTCGCATAAAAACGGATAAAGTTGCACAAACACAGGAAACTTCCCCAGAAGAACCGCATCGGCCAACCTCCGGCGGCCGGCGGGATTTTGAAAGCTGTCCGGATTTTTTCCCTCCGTCCCTTGACCTGAGGGCCATTTCGCAGTATACTTCTTGATACAAGGAAAGAATAGGAGGCCCCTATGGCAACCGTAAAAAAAGTGCGCAAATCCGCCGCCCCCTACTACGGTGCGGCAGCCGTGTGGATCGCCTGGGCGGCGCTGCGGGATCTGTACCGGCCCAGTCATTTCGTGTTTGTGGCCGTCCTCTCCCTGGGCGTCTTCCTGCTGCTGCGGGCAGTATGTAAGGACGAGATGACCGAGACCGTGGTCCCCGACCCGCCCAAGGAGGAGGAAAAGCCCACCGGCAACGCCGGGCTGGACAAGATGATTGCAGACGGCAGAAGGGCCATCGCAGAGATGAAGCGTCTGGATGACGCCATCGAGGACGAGAAGATCTCCCAGGATATCCGCCGCCTGGAGGCTGTAAGCCAGAATATTTTCGACCAGGTAAAGGCAGACCCCTCCAAGCTGCCCCAGATCCAGCGGTTCATGGACTACTATCTGCCCACCACCCTGAAGCTCCTCAACGCCTACGACCGCATGGACGGCGCGGGAGTCTCCGGCGAGAACATCACCGGCACCAAGGAGAAGGTGGAAAACATCATGGGCACCATCGTTACCGCCTTTGAGAAGCAGCTGGATGCTCTCTTCGGCGCGGACGCCATGGACATCTCCACAGACATCTCCGTCCTGGAGACCATGCTCTCCCGTGAGGGTCTGGCAGGCGAAAAGATGGAAGCCCAGACCACCAAGAACGCCGACGGTACGGATATCAGGCTGGAGATGTAGCAGGGAGCGCGGCCGCGGGACGCGGCTGTCCCCCGCTCTCTGCGCACAGACAGCGAAAAACCGGGAAGAAGCCGGCGGGACCGGCATAGACGAAAACGACAGTAATCATAATGGAGGACAACAAAATGACTGACATGGAAGGCATGATGCCCGAGCTGACCCTGAACGCCGACGCCGCCAAGGTAGAGGCTCCCAGCCTGACCCTGAGTCTGGAGCCGGAGGCCCCCGCCGCCGCTGCGGAGCCGGAGAAGCCCAAGGTGGAACCGGTGGTGATTGACGACAGTATGCTCAACGAGGCGGAGAAGAAGATGGTGGACGACTTCGCCAAGAAGATCGACATTTCCGACTCTCAGCTGGTACTCCAGTATGGCGCGGCGGCCCAGAAGAGCGTCGCCTCCTTCTCCGAGAACGCCTTGAGCAATGTGCGCAACAAGGACCTGGGGGAGATCGGCGACACCCTGACCAGCCTGACCATGGAGCTGAAGAGCCTGGGCCAGGAGGAAGAGGAAAAGGGCCTGTTCGGCTTCTTCAAGAAAGCCGGCAACCGGCTGGAGACCATGAAGGTCCAGTACAGCAAGGCCGAGGTCAACGTGGAGAAGATCGCCCGGGAGCTGGAGCAGCACCAGCGCATCCTGATGAAGGACATCGCCATGTTTGACCAGATGTACGAACTGAACCTGAAATATTACAAAGAGCTCACCATGTATATCATCGCCGGGAAGAAGCGCCTGGCGGAGATCCAGTCCGGCCAGCTGGAGGAGCTGCGCAAGAAAGCGGAGGCCACCGGCGCCCAGGAGGACGCCCAAGCCTACAACGACCTGGCCCAGATGTGCAACCGCTTCGACAAGAAGCTGCACGATCTGGAGCTGACCCGGATGGTGTCCATCCAGATGGGCCCCCAGACCCGGATGCTCCAGAATAACGACACCCTCATGGTGGAGAAGATCCAGTCCTCTCTGGTGAACACCATCCCCCTGTGGAAGAGCCAGATGGTCCTGGCCCTGGGCCTGGAGAACAGCCGCAAGGCCACCGCCGCCCAGACCGCCGTCACCAACGCCACCAACGAGCTTCTGAAGAAGAACGCCGAGATGCTGAAAATGGGCACCATCGCCACCGCCAAGGAGGCGGAGCGGAGCATCATCGACATCGAGACCCTCCAGCACACCAACCAGCAGCTGATTTCCACCCTGGACGAGGTCATCCAGATCCAGAAGGAGGGCGCTCAGAAGCGGAAGGAAGCCGAGGTCGAGCTGGGCCGCATCGAGGGCGAGCTGCGCCAGAAGCTGATGGAGCTGCGGTCTTAGGCCGAAGGCCTGGGACCGGGGACGGTCGTTTAGACGCTAAACGACGTACCTGCGGGGGCAGTATACTGGCGTACCATCCCACATGGAAAGAAGTATGATATGAAATTATTGAAAAACCGGGCCTTTGCGGCCCTGGTCCTCATCGCGGCCATCGCCCTGTCCTCTCTTTACGGCCTGTCCAAGCGCCCTGCCGTTGCCCCGCCGGAGGGAGGCATTCCTCTCAACCAGGATATGGATGTCTCCTACTTCCGGAAATACGTGGTCGACCAGGCAGGCGTTCTCTCCGCCGGCGAGGAAAACGCCATCGCCCTCTACAACGCCAACTGGGACAGCTTGGCGGGCTGTATCCTGGCGGTGGTCGTCGTCCGGGATGCCGGGGACAGCGTTGAGAATGCCGCCTGGGACTGGGGCGTTGAGCTGGAACTGGGCAGCAACGACGGCATCCTCCTCATTGAGACCGGCACGAAGGAGTCCTCCCTTGCGGCAGAGGGGGTTCTCTATGACTATCTGTCCGGTACGTCGGCAGGCTTTGTGGACACCCACCTCTACAGCGGCATAGAGAGCGGTGATTACGGCCGCGCCGTGCTGAACCTGATGGGCGCAATCCATCTTCTCCTCGGCGATTCTGCCCGCCCTGCTGGGAACACGGTGTTCAGCTTTGTGGCCTCCCTGCTGCCGGTACTGGTTCTGCTGGTGGTTCTGGTGGTTTTGTTCAACGTGATAGACGGGATTCGATACAGCGGCTGGTATGGCCGTTACGGCACTATGACCGCTCCCCCGGTGGTCTACCGGCCGATCTTTTGGTGGCACCGTCCCGGCAGCCGGTGGTACCGCAGGCGGCGCACCCCGCCACCGCCTCCGCCCGGAGGACCCAGGGGTCCCGGGGGCTTCGGAGGCTTTGGGGGCGGTCCCCGTCCTCCCCGGTCGCCTATGGGCGGAGGACACCGCCCTCCTGCCGGAGGAGGTTCCCGTCCTGCGCCGCCCAGGGGCGGCAGCTTTGGCGGAGGCTCCCGAGGGGGCAGCTTCGGCAGCGGCCGGGGCGGCAGCTTCGGAGGAGGCTCTCGCGGCGGCTCCTTTGGCAGCGGCCGGGGTGGTTCTTTTGGGGGAGGCCGGGGCGGCTCCTTCGGAGGAGGTTCCCGCGGCGGCAGCTTTGGGGGAGGTTCCCGCGGAGGCGGCTTCGGCGGAGGCCGTCGATAATAGGAAACCCGGTTCCCGGCGGACCAGGTGAACCGCCCCAAATCATGCGGACAGCACAAAAAGGCCCCTGGAAGGAAATATTGAGTATTATGCGGAGAGGCGCTGCGCAAGCGGCGTCTCTCCAGTTTTCAATTGGATGCACTGCCCTATACATGGCGGGAATTCGGGAGACGCGGTTTTCCTTGTAATTGCGCGGTTTAGACAAATCGGAGGGTGGAAAAACGGCGGCTGTTGTGGTAAACTAAATACAAACACCAGAGGAGGAAATTGTCTATGAACATGAAAAAAATAAAGATACTGTTACAAGTATTTTTCTCGGCTCTTGTTTGCTGTATGCTTTGCGCCTGCCAAGCAAATAGCACGAAGAACACGGTGCAAGAGCAAGACGGTTTATCGGAACACAAAATAAATATTCAAGCGTATTTACCCGTTATTGCTAATATCGATATAGAAGACGCTGCGTTTTCACTAATTTTTTTAGATAGCGACACTATTCCGGAGTTGGTAGTTCTTGATAGGTATTTGGATCAATATTCTGTCTATACAATAAAAGAGGATTCTGCAATATGTTTAATTGATTCATTAACAACCGTGGAAATGTCATATTTTGAAAAGGAAAACATAATATCCGCATTTTTCAGATGGAATGGTGGTGGAGATGAGGGCGGATATGCCAACAGATATTATCAGTTAGACCAATATTCTGAACCTTTAACAGACGATTTTGTACCGAGCTTTGAGTTTACATATAATGCAGTTTATGACATAAACGGAGAATGGACTGGAGAGGGTATCACAGAATATTATAAAAAAGGGGAAAGGATTGATGAAACGGCCTATAATCAAATATTTGTTGATTTCAATATTTCACAGAATGATGCTGTGAGCTGTTCTTCGGAAAATATTCAACATTTTACACGGGATGAAATACTAGAATATTTGAGTACAGAAATGGCTGAGGAAAATTAGTTGTGGACGAGAAAAAATTTTTGAAAATATTATGGTATATTCTATTAGCAAGCATGTCTGTGCTTACAGTCTTGTTCTTTTTCGATATTAAATTTATGGTGGCGGGATTGAACATTATCGCGTGGGATATGTTGGCAGGCGGTATCTGGATTTTTGTTAAATTGTGCAAATGGGCTGGGCGTGAAAATACGGGAAAAAGGACGCTCGCCATAATTGCTATTACTATTGCAGGAGCGTTTACAGTATTTAGTCTGGCTATATGCGGCGGATTACCAGGTTATATTGAGGGAACCGAACCGCAGACCCGCCGTACTTTTGTAGTGGAATATTGCGGCAATATGCTTAACAAAGGTTCTGCCAAACTCTATGAACGGTTTGGCCCCTTGCTCCTTGCGTGTGATGTGGAGGAATATAAGGGCGAATTTCTGCACGCGCGTCCAGAGGAGCGGCAAATTTATATCAGTGAGGACGGGAAAAAAATTGTTGTGGCTTATTTCTTTCTAAGGCCCGTCTTTAGTGTTCCGCTGGAATAACCACACAGAACGGCGCGAGGTCTATCTCCGCTGACTTCCCCATAAACCGCTAAAATCCACTCCTTGCGCGGCAGACAGATTTCTGCTGGATGGCGGCCGGCTATTGACGCGCCCCAAACGAAAACGAACATCAAACGGTGGTTTTGAAACAACGGATTTCAAGACCGCCGTTTTCTCATGATCGACGTGGCGGCAATAGCGCAAAAGTATTTGCAATTCCCCACAATGTCTGATAAGATAGGTGACAATACATTGGCCGACGCGCCAACAGGAGGAAAACGATATGATCTACAAGCAGTTTCAGGACATCCGTCTGTCCGCTCTGGGCCTGGGCGCCATGCGCCTGCCGGTGCTGGAGGGGAAGGACGCTCAGATCGATGAGCCCGCCGCCCAGGAGATGGTGGACTACGCCATGGAGTACGGCGTCAACTACTACGATACCGCCTGGGGCTACCACAGCGGCCAGTCCGAGCTGGCCCTGGGCCGGGCCCTTGCCAGGTACCCCCGGGAGAGCTTCTATCTGGCCACCAAGTTCCCAGGCTACGACCTGAACAACATGGGCAGGGTGGAGGAGATCTTCGAGGCCCAGCTGAAAAAGTGCCAGGTGGACTATTTCGACTTCTACCTCTTCCACAATGTCTGCGAAATGAACATCGATGCCTACCTGGATCCCCAGTACGGCATCGACGCTTACCTTACCGCCCAGAAAGCCAACGGCTGCATCCGGCACCTGGGCTTCTCCGCCCACGGCAGTGTGCCGGTGATACGCCGCTTCCTGGAGGCCTACGGGGACCATATTGAGTTCTGCCAGCTCCAGATCAACTATCTGGACTGGACCTTCCAGGACGCCAGGGCCAAGGTGGAGCTGCTGAAGGAGTACAACATCCCCGTCTGGGTCATGGAGCCCCTCCGGGGCGGACGTCTCGCCAAGCTGGGCGAGAGCCACACCCGGCGCCTGAACGCCCTGCGCCCCGACGAGGCCACTCCCGCCTGGGCCTTCCGGTTCCTCCAGACCATCCCCGAGGTGACTATGATCCTCTCCGGCATGTCCAACATGGCCCAGCTCCAGGACAACGTACATACCTTCGAGACCGAGAAGCCCCTGGCAGAGGGCGAGCTGTCCGAACTGATGGAGATCGCCGACGAGATCCTGGGCAGGAAGGCCCTGCCCTGTACCGCCTGCCGCTACTGTACGGACCACTGCCCCCAGGGCCTTGACATTCCCGAGCTTATCAAGCTTTACAACGAACATAACTTCACCGAGGGCGGCTTTATCGCCCCCATGGCCCTCACGGCTTATCCGGAGGAAAAGAAGCCCTCCGCCTGCGTAGGCTGCCGCAGCTGCGAGGCGGTGTGCCCCCAGCAGATTAAAATTTCTGAAGTCATGAAGGATTTCACGGAGAAGCTGAAGGGCTGATCCCGGACCAGCAAAAAAACGTCCGCGCCGGTTATCCGGCGCGGACGCTTATTAATGCACCTCGTTAAAATAGGTGTGGACATAGCACTCCACATTCAGCAGAGACACCACCACATCCGGCTGGATCTCCGCCAGCTTCTCCCTGACGCTGCCGTCATAATACCGCGCGTCCAGCAGATGCAGCTCTCCCGCCGCCATGGACAGATAGGGACCCGGCGCTCCCGCGAAGGACTCCCGCAGCACCGCCACCACCGGCCCGTCCGGTGCGTCCAGATTTTCTACCTTCAAATAACCGCAGTCCCCCCGGAGCAGAGCGCCGTAGCTGCTGCCCTCATAGAAATTCTCCGGCGTGATGGCCTCCTCATCGTAAAGCACCTCGAATCCGCCGGTGATCTCCGCCCCGTACCGGGTCATGGTCACATGCACCGGCTCCAGCGGGACCGGCAGCACGAAGTCCTCCGGCTGGACGGCGCCAAGACTGGCCTTCCGTCCCAGAGAGCCCAGGAACACATCCTCCCATACCCTCTGCGTGAACTTCTCCTCCGCCAGCCGACCGCTGTCCATCCCCAGGCCGTACCGCCCGTTCAGCTCTTCCGCCATCACCCGCGCGGCCCACAGTCCGGCAGGCGCAGTCCAGTGGTGGTCTGTGATGTAGAAGCAGCCATAGTGGTCCAGTCCCTCTTCATGCAGGCTCTGGCGCAGATCCAGCACATCCACCCCGGCCTCCCGCAGCTTGCTGTGGAGCATGGTGGTCTGCTCGTTAAAGTTGTCCATCTCCTCCACCGGCAGCTGCGGGTCCTCCTGACAGAGCTTGCAGGGGGCCTGGATGTATAAATAGGGTACTCCCAGCTCCTCCTCCACAAAGTCCCGGAAGGCGATGACCCCCTTCTCCGGCGACACCTTTTCGTAGTCCACGACCGCCACCTGGGCCAGATACCCGTTGTTCAGCCGCACCATCTCCGTGCCCTCGAAGATCCATTTCCCCATCGCGCGGTTCATGGCGGCGTTGGCTTCCTTCAGCTTCACCCGCCCCGGCAGCTCATCGGTACACAGGATCTCGCAGGTGTCCTGAAACCAGTCCACCACGCTGAGCCAGGTCACCCCCTCCTCTCCGGGATGATAGAGGTAGATGTCCACGGTCCTGTCCCCCAGCAGCCGCCGGACGCCGCCGCTGAGAGCCATGGCCAGACACACCGCCAACACCGCGATAAAGGCGGCGGCGGTGACATGTTCCGGCTTTCTTTTCATACCGCCGCCTCCTTAAAAGTTGAAGTAGATAAAGGGGTTATATGTACTGCTCGCCACATAGGTCAGCACCAGCAGCAGCAAAGCGATCTCTCCGCCGCAGGCCAGCCAGCTCCTGACCCGTTCCGGGATCCGCTCCCATGCCCGTTCCACCGGCAGGCAGCACACCACGGCAATTCCCAGGTAAGCTTTCAGGTTCCCGAAGTAGTACAGGAAATCATCGCAGTTCCCCCGCCCTCCGGTGAACATGGCGGAAAAGTACCGCCCCGCGTGTCCCAGACTATCCGCCCGGAAAACCACCCACAGCAGCAGGACCCACAGCAGCGTCCAGGGCCTTGACCAGATTCCCAGCCGCCGGTCCAGCTGCCCGTATTTCTCCGCCATCAGCAGCAGGAAGTACCCCAGCCCCCACAGAAGAAACGTCCAGTTGGCCCCGTGCCAGATGCCAGTAAGCATCCACACGGCAAAGAGGTTGCACAGGTGCCTTCTGTGAGAGACCCGGTTGCCTCCAAGCGGGATATACACGTAATCCCGGAACCAGGAGGACAGGGAGATATGCCACCGCCGCCAGAAATCGGTGACAGAGGAAGCGCGATAGGGCTTGTCGAAGTTCTCCAGGAAGTGAAAGCCGAACATCCGCCCCATGCCGATGGCCATGTCGCTGTACCCGGAAAAATCAAAATAGATCTGCAGGGCATAGGACACAGCCCCCAGCCAGGCCATAGGCGCCGAAAGGCTTTCGGACCGGAAAGCGGCGTCCGCGGCGATCGCCAGGGTGTTGGCCAGAATGGCCTTCTTCCCCAGCCCCGCGATGAACCGGGGCACGCCGCCGGAGAAGTCCGCCCAGCACTCTCGCCGGTGATGAATCTCCCGGGCCACGGTCTCATACCGGACGATGGGCCCCGCGATAAGCTGGGGGAAAAACGCGATATAGAGCCCCACATCCAGAATGTTCTTCTGTGCGGGCGATCTCCCCCGGTAGACGTCGATAACATAGCTCAGTGCCTGAAAGGTGTAGAAAGAGATGCCGACAGGCAGGCTGATGTCCACCTCCGGCACCGGCAGTCCCAGCAGCCCCAGATTCTCGCACAGGAACCCCAGGTACTTGAAGACGAACAGTACCGCCAGGTTCCCCACTGCCGCAGCCGCCAGCGCGGCCCTGGGATGCCGCCGCCCCGGCTCCGCCCACCGCCCCAAAAGCCAGTTGAAGACGATGGAGCCCAGCAGGAGCAGCACCCGCACCGGCTCCCCCCAGGCGTAGAAGAGGAGGGACACCAGTACCAGCAGTACGTTTCTTGCCCGCCGCCCCCGGAACAGGGGACTGTAATAGAGGAGCAGCGTCCCCGGCAGGAAGAGGAATATGAATTCGGCGGAGGAAAAGATCATTGTAAGGCCCCCAGTCAGCTTGCGCTTCTCTTATTTTCTTTCTCAGCTTCAGTCCAACGCCCCGGACCTCCGCTGCCTGCCGGATCAGGCCTTTTGCCTCACTCGTCTAATTTAAGTACCGCCATGAACGCCTCCGTGGGCATCTGCACCGTACCCAGGGAGCGCATCTTCTTTTTGCCCTCTTTCTGCTTCTCCAGCAGCTTCTTTTTCCGGGTGATGTCGCCGCCGTAGCACTTGGCCAGCACGTCCTTGCGCATGGCCTTCACCGTCTCACGGGCAATGATCCGCCCGCCGATGGCGGCCTGAATGGGCACCTCAAAGAGCTGGCGGGGGATGTTCTCCTTCAGCTTCTCGCACAGCCGCCGGGCCCGGGGATACGCCTTGTCCCGGTGGGCGATAAAGCTCAGCGCGTCCACCTGGTCGCCGTTGAGCAGCAGGTCCACCTTCACCAGATCGCTCTCCCGGTAGTCGGACAGCTCGTAATCCAGAGAGGCATACCCCTTGGTGTGGGCCTTCAGCGTATCAAAGAAATCATAGATGATCTCATTCAAAGGCATCTGATAATGCAGCTCCACCAGATGTGTGTCCAGATACTGCATGTCCTTGAACTCGCCCCGCCGGTCCTGACACAAAGGCATGATGTTCCCCACATACTCGTTGGGGGAGATGATGGAGACCTTCACATAGGGCTCCTCCGCCGCGGCGATAACGCCGGGATCCGGATAGTTGTGGGGGTTGTCCACGTTCACCACCGTGCCGTCTGTCTTGGTGACCTTGTAAATAACGGAGGGCAGGGTGGTGATAAGATCCAGATCGAACTCCCGCTCCAGCCGCTCCTGAATGACCTCCATATGGAGCATCCCCAGAAATCCGCACCGGAACCCAAACCCCAGCGCCACGGAACTCTCCGGTTCAAAAGTCAGAGAGGCATCGTTGAGCTGCAGCTTCTCCAGCGCGTCCCGGAGGTCGGGGTACTTGCTCCCGTCCTCGGTATACACGCCGCAGTACACCATGGACTGCGCCTTCCGGTATCCTGGCAGAGGCTCTCCGGCGGGCTTCTCCGCCCCGGTGATGGTGTCGCCCACCTCGGTATGCTGTACGTTCTTGATGGAGGCGGTGAGATACCCCACCTGTCCCGCCTGGAGCCGGTCGCAGGGCTCGTAGCCCAGAGGCCGCAGCAGCCCGCATTCCAGCACCTGATACTGGACGTTGGAGGCCATCATCCGGATGGACATCCCCTTTTTCAGCGTCCCGTCCATGATCCGGAAGTAGACGATGACTCCTTTGTAGGCATCATAATAGCTGTCGAAGATCAGCGCCCGCAGCGGTGCCTCCGGGTCCCCCGCGGGGGCGGGGATATTCTGCACCACGTCCTCCAGCACGGAGGGGATGTTGACTCCCGCCTTGGCGGAGATCTCCGGCGCGTCCAGCGCCGGGATGCCGATGATGTCCTCGATCTCATGCTTCACACGCATGGGATCCGCGGCGGGCAGGTCGATCTTGTTGATGACCGGCCGGATCTCCAGATCGTTGTCCAGGGCCAGATAGGTGTTGGCCAGCGTCTGGGCCTCGATGCCCTGGCTGGCGTCCACCACCAGCACGGCCCCCTCGCAGGCCGCCAGGGACCGGCTGACCTCATAGTTGAAGTCCACGTGTCCCGGGGTGTCGATAAGGTTCAGGGTGTATGTCTCCCCGTCCTGGGCCTCATAGCTGAGGGTGACGGCCCGGGCCTTGATGGTGATGCCCCGCTCCCGCTCCAGATCCATGTTGTCCAGCAGCTGACTCTCCATCTCCCGCTCGGAGACGGCGCCGCAGGCCTCCAGCAGCCGGTCCGCCAGAGTGGACTTGCCGTGGTCAATATGGGCAATGATGGAAAAATTTCTGATTTTACTCTGATCCATATATGATTACCTCGTTTCCCTGCCGCCCTGCTCCGGCAGAACGGATTCCTGCAATTTTCTTACCCGCTCGTCCGAGGCGTGAAACACCTGGGCCATGGACTGCGAGAATCCCTGGTAATCCTCCGCCAGGGATTGTGCGTCCATGGCCGGGAATTCCCCCCGGTAGGCCGTCAGGGCCTTGCCGTATTGGATGCGCGCCAGGGTCATGTCCGCCGACATCGCTCCCATATCGAAGCTGGCGGCGTCGGTGGAAAAATAACCCTCGTTGCCTCCGGCGGCCCGGTAGAGCAGCCGGAAGAGCTGGTACAGCGCCCCGCCCATATAGGCCCCGGCCTGGGATACCGCCTCCCTGCTGCCCACCTTGCCCAGCAGGTCGAACAGTACGCTGGCCGTGTTGACAATCAATTTTTTCTGGAGCTTGGCCATCACGCCGCCCTTCAGGTCCTCCCGGGCCTCGCTGGCATCGGCCAGCTCTCCGGCCTCGATAAAGGCTCCGTCCCTGCTGAGGCTCCGTCCCAGCAGATAGTCCGCGGACACATGGTAATAGTCGCAGGCCTTGACCACAAAGGCCAGCCCCGGTTCCCGAATACCGTTTTCGTAGTGGCTGAGCAGGGCCTGACTGACGCCCAGGGCCGCCGCCGCCTTTCTCTGACTGATCCCCTTCTCCTGCCGGAGGAGGGCCAATACCCGCGCAAAATCAGCATTCATGTCTTTCTTCCTTTTCTTCCGTTCTCTCATCCTCCTGCGCGCCCTCTCTGAAGGCCGCAATACGAGGAGTTATAGTATAACATCCGATATACGGCTTGTAAAGATACCAACGGAAATTTTTCACAACTTTCATTCGTGAAGCAGTAACAGCCTGTTTGCAATTCTGCAAAACGGTTTTGCCACATGTTTTTGACAAATCAATACAAATGTAGTATAATTTTAATAAAATCCGCCGTTTGTTAAGGAGGACCGCCAAAATGGCCAGAAAAAATGCCGCCCTGCATCTCGCCTCTCTCTGCGTGCTGTGCGCCGGATACCTGCTGTGCCAGTACGTATTCTTTGCGGTCCACGGCATGAAGCAGTGGCCCGCCTGCCTGTTCCTGCTGGGCCTGGTGGTTTTAGGCATCTCCTTTTTTACGAAAAAGAAATGGACCCCGCTGGTCACATCCTTTTCCTATCCCATAGCGTTCGCGATCGGTGCGCTCTTTCAAACGGACGGCACAGACCCTGGCGGCGGAAGGACAAACAGCCTGTGGGCGATATGGACCGTCGTATTCGTCTGCGCCATCGTACTCTCCGCCACAGGCGAGACCGTCAAAAAGAATCGGGATATCAAATGACGTTCAGCCTCATACGTTTATTGCAAAACCCCGCCTCCCGTGCTATACTGGCCTCCAACCAACAAAGGAGGACGACCCCATGGTACGTTTCGCGGAAGAAAGAGACATCCCCCGCATCAACGAGCTGCGCCGCCAGGTCAGCGAACTCCACGCCCAAAACCGCCCCGACATATTCAAACCCGGCTTCTGCCAGGAGCTGCAGGATCGCGCCTACACCCTGCTGCGCGAAGAGGAGAGCGACATCCTGATAGCCGAGCGGGACGGCGTGATCTGCGGCATGGCCGCCATAGAATACCTGAACAAGCCGGAGTCCCCCTACTGCCATCCCCGGAGGATCTACTACGTCACCGAATTTGGCGTAGACGAGGCGTACCGGCGCCAGGGCGTAGGCCGGGAGCTGATGGCCTTCATGGAGGCCGACGCCAGGGCGAAAGGTTTCTCCGGCATCGAGCTGGACATGTGGACCTTCAATGAAAACGCCCTGGCATTTTATGAAGCCCTGGGCTTCCGGACCTACCGTCTCTATATGGAGCGGGACTTAAACGAAGAAACATAAAAAGGAGGCTTCCCGGCCCGCCGGGAAGCCTCCTTCCGCATCTCAAAACCTATCTCCTGTTGTACGCCTCGATCCCCAGCGCCAGCAGATCCATAGCCCGCTCCAGATCCTTCTGTTTGAGTACATAGGCAATACGGATCTCGTTGACCCCCATGCCCGGCGTGGCGTAGAAGGACTCGCCGGGGGCGAACATGACGGTGTCGCCGTTGTCGTCGAAATCGGTGAGCAGCCACTTCTGGAACTCGTCGGCGCTGTCCACCGGCAGGGCGGCCATGATATAGAAGGCCCCTCTGGGGCACTCGCAGATGACCCCGGGGATGTCTTTCAGCTTCGCCACCACCGTATCCCGGCGGCGCTTATACTCCTCCCGCACGGCGGCAAAGTATTCCGGCCCCACGTCATACAACGCGGCGGAAGCCACCTGATCCAAAGTTGCCACGGAGAGCCGCGCCTGACAGTATTTGATGGCCTCTCCCATCAGCTCCCTGTTCCGGCTGATGATGCACCCGATTCGGGCGCCGCAGGCGGAGAACCGCTTGGACACGGTGTCGATGACCACCACGTTTTCCGCCGCGTCCTCGAACTCGCCCAGAGACTGCAAGGGCTCCCCGGCATAAACAAATTCCCTGTATGCCTCGTCTCCAATAATAAAGAGATCGTGTTCCCTGGCAATGTCCACCATCATCCGCATTTCCTCCGGAGTCAGCACGTTGCCGGTGGGGTTGCCCGGATTGGTGCAGACAATGGCGCGGGTCCGCTCATTGATGGCCGCCTCGATCCTGGCCCGGTCAGCGTAGTGGTAGCCGTCCTCCGGGGAGGTGCAG
>JAAZZJ010000260.1 GCA_014237695.1 Oscillospiraceae bacterium
GAACGCGTTCGCTCCGAGATTCCCAAAGCGATTCGAGAACCTGGGTGTCGGTTTGACCGGGCTTTTCCGGTTTCAATGTTTCCAGCGCCGCCCGGGCGCCCTTCGCAAAAATCCGGGGCTCAATGCCCGCGTCATGCCACAGCTTCTGCGTATGCTCGGGGGCGCGGGAGAGGAAACGCTGAAGGCCGAAGGGCTTGCCGTACTCCATGAGGGCGGTCTCGGCCACCTCGTGGGCCAGGTCGTAGATGTCCTTGCCCTCGGTGGCGATGCCCCACTCACCGGCGATTCTCTTCAGCTTCTCGGGATCCTTGACGGTGTAATTGCCGCCCTCCTTGGTCTGGTACAGGGTGTGGCAGATGCTGCGGCCGTGGTCGGAGTGGGTGGCTGCGCCGCCTGCGGTGAAGCGCAGGTAGTTGCGGGCCACGATGCCGTGAACGTCACAGCCGCAGATGCCCCTGGGGGCCTTGGGGGTGACGCGGCAGGGACCCATGGAGCAGATGCGGCAGCAGACGCCCTCCTCGCCGAACTTACAGTGAGGGGTCTGGTTCTTGACGCGCTGCTGCCAGGAGTCCGCGCCTACCTGACGGCCATTTTCCAGCAGCCGTTCGGTAGCGGCTTCCATTTGCTCGACAGTGATCAGTTTCATAGTCGGAATGTGGAAAGCGCACGGTTTGCGCTTTCTTTGCTCCTTTCTCTCAAATAGAAAATCGGGCTATGGTCGTATTGTCACATTTTTCACAATACAGTGCTTTTATCATAGCAAAACCGCGGACAAAAAGCAAGTGTAAAATCCCCCCATGGGGGACTTTTTTTCGTGATTTTCCGTGCCTTTGAAAAATTCAGCGGAATGACCAAGTGCCAGACGACCCGTCCTCGGCGGCAGGCAGGAAAAGCGCCGAATTATCTGGAAAAACCTACATCTTTTCCCTCTTCCGGGAAGCTAAAGCCAGCAAACTGGCATGGAGGAGCGGCCCACGTGAGGGAAGAGTGGCACGGCATCTTAACATGCACGAAAAAATAAAAAATTAAAAAAGAGGCGTTCCCTACAACTTACTCGAAAGTTGCGGGGAACGGCCTTGACAGGCAGAGTTAACTATGGTACTATGTAACTAAAGTTAAAAATTTCAGAACAATTTTGAGGATTACAAAGTCTACTCCGAAAGAGGTCCTATTGAGTGGGGGTGATACCAATGAGCCGATGAGTAGCCTGCGAGCGACAAAGGAAATTTGGATTCCAGATGTTTTTGGTGAAGTTAAAAGAGGTTTATCATGAGGAAAAAGCTGATATGTGTCCTGTGTACTATATACACACTCTTCGCGATCTCAGTTCCAGCTTCTGCAACTCTAACCGATTTCAACGACCAAATTAATCCAACGAGCTGATACTCGAAACCATGTTTGGAAAAGATGGACCTATGACAATTCCAGTGGTAATTGAAACTGTACCGCTATACACATATGCAACCTATGCACTAAACGATAGCTGCGCATATGAGCAAACTGCAACATAATTCTAAAAATAAGATTTCTGATTACATGGTGGGAATAACTAGCGTAGCGATTGACAGAGACAAAGACCCTGAACCTGGATATCTTATTGGAATTGGTACTCCAAAGGTTCGTGTTGTTCAGCGGGGTATTACTGAACTGGAGGAAAATTACGTAGAGCAAGAGTTTACATCAACAGTTAGAAGCTGTACCAATAGGCGCCGGCACGCATCTTGACGGAAAATTTTTCGTCTGGCTGCGTCAGAAACTCTTGAAATCCGTCAGGATTCCTGCGAGTTTCTTCCTTGCCAGGCAAAAAATTTTCCTCGCCAATCTGCATACCGTCACCTATTGGTACAGCTTCTTAATTGGGGGAGTAACGGTATCCCGACACCTTCCGATTGGGTGCCAATTGTTACAACATCATACAGCGCAATTTATAATTGCTTTGCTAACTTTACTGTGGACTTGGTTTATTACAATACAACAGATGGTGCCTATACCGTATCTAACAGTTTCTTTCGTCCTTTAGATAAGTAGCCCGATTCACCCGCATCCGAAGGAGGGCCGTTATGTATACCTCAAGAACCAAGATTTTGCTTCCTGTCCTTACCGCCGCCGTGATCCTGCTTGTATGTGTGGGTTGTTCGCGGATGGAGGCTGGCGGCGTATATTTGTATACTGACGATCCTGCCGCCCCGATCCATAATGCGGACGGCGAATATCTGCGGCTTGCGGGCGGACGCGCCGGGGGAGAGATGGAACTGCTGGAAACCGTCAGCCAGACCGCCGATGACTGCCTAGTAAAAGTCCTTGGCAGTGACTGCTTTACCTTCGAGGGTTCTGGTGATAAAAAGGTGCGGTACGGCGTACGCACAGATCTGGACCCTATGACAGGAAGAGAGTACACGGTTACCGGAACCGGTGTCAGCACCGCCGCGATCAGCCCTGACGGGAATATCCTAATCAACGGAGATCGTTTCACTTTTGAGGCGTTCGGCACCATGCGGAGCGGCGTGCTTGGCAGTCATGGAAATATCCTCCTTTCGGGCATGGCGGATCGTTCTGCCGAAATTTATTTTGACGAACAAAACGGCGCGGTTTTTTTCGATGGGGTCGATCCGGGGCTTTTGATGATGACCATTAACGGCAATGTGAGCGCAAAGAGTATCGTCCTCCCGAATCTTGAAAGCGGGACGATCCAATTGGCGGGCCTTGCCAACGGCGCAGTCACAGTTGTCGGCGCGTCCGGAGATATCCAGACGATCCCTGTCAAAACATACGTGGGTCCGACAGACGGCTAAGCCCATACCCATCATGAATTGTGCGGCGGCTTTCAGTGATGAAGGCCGTCGCCTTTTATGATCAAAGCAGTCGTTCATCAAAAATTTTCCGCCCCGTTGCCCTCCGCCCGGCAACAATCCCGCTTTTCCCCACGCCATTTGAGGGAAGACAAACCTCCGCGTTAGTCATGTACGGAAGAAAGTCAATGCCTAGGTCGGATATCAGGCCAGCGTAGCCGGGCTACCCAAAAGGCTGTCGCAACGCACCTTGACAACAGAATCCTGAGCGCCAAGCCTTGAAAAACGACTTTTGATAGCTCTTGCAAGCTGTGAATGAGGGATTGACAGCCGCGCGGCTCCATATACTAATCTTTGCAAAAAGTATCGCTCCATGGTATTTGGAGGTGAACGTCCGGAAATGACAAAGCATGTATTGGCTGAACTGCTCCTTCCGTTCGTGGGGACGTCGTTGGGCGCGGGGAGCGTGTTCTTCTTGAAAAAGGGACTGGACCGGATGGTCCAGCGGGCCTTGACCGGCTTCGCGGCGGGGGTCATGGTGGCGGCCTCCGTCTGGAGTCTGCTGATCCCCGCGATGGAACAGGCGGCGGATATGGGGCGGCGGGCGTTCCTCCCGGCGGTCACCGGCTTTTGGATGGGCGTCCTGTTCCTGCTGGCGCTGGACAGGACGATCCCCCACCTGCATCAGGGCGGCGATGAGCCGGAGGGGCCCCGCACCCGCCTGCGGCGGACCACCATGCTGGTGCTGGCCATTACCCTCCACAATATCCCGGAGGGGATGGCGGTGGGCGTGGTGCTGGCGGGCTGGATGGCAGGGAATGAAACGATTACGGCGGCGGCGACCCTGGCCCTGTCCATCGGCATTGCCATCCAGAACTTCCCGGAGGGCGCGGTCATCTCCATCCCCCTCAGAGGGGAGGGCATGAGAAAGGGCCGGGCGTTTTTCTACGGGGTCCTGTCCGGCGCGGCGGAACCGGTAGCCGCCATACTGACCATTTGGGCCTCCGGGCTGATCCTGCCCGCTCTGCCCTATCTTCTCAGCTTTG
>JAAZZJ010000261.1 GCA_014237695.1 Oscillospiraceae bacterium
CGGCACAGCTCCTGTTCTTTGTGCTGTGCGCTGGCTGCTATTATGCTGTGCTGAAGCTCCTGGCCTGGACGGAGGACAGTCAAACGCCTTATATCGGACTTCTGCTGTTTCCGGGTCTGTTCTTCTTTGCCGCGGAGCTCTATATTCTCCATACCGCCTACAGCATTTTTGCCCCTATCATTTCTCTGGAGGAGGTCGGCAGGCACAGTACGCTGCTGCTCCTGCAAGTCATGGGTCTGGCGGCGCTGCTGTGTACCCTGTATGCCTACCGCCAGCTATGCCGGGGCTTTCAGGCCCAGGCGGAACTGCAATCGCTGACCCAGGCGGCCCATGAGCAAAAGGTTTATATTGCGGAGGCCCAGGCGCGCTACGAGCAGACGAAATCCTTTCGCCACGACATCAAAAACCATCTATCCGTCCTGGACGGCCTGCTCCGGGGCGGGAAGCTGGAGGAGGGCAGGGAGTACCTGAAAAAACTGGAGGCCGTCTCGGAGGCCCTGTCCTTCCCCTACCAGACCGGCAACCCGGTAGTGGATATTCTATTAGGGGAAAAACTGGGACTGGCAAAGGAGATTACGGCAGAGGTGTCCCTGGTCCTGCCCCGGCCATGCGGGATCGACGATTTTGACCTGTGCGTCCTCTTTGCCAACGCCCTGGACAACGCCATCGCCGCCTGCCGCGCAAACGATGGGGCCAAGGCCATCCGCATCAGCGGGAAGCAGCAGGGAGATTTCTACATGCTGACCTTTGAGAACACCTGCTCGGACGAACCCCTGCCCCCGGCGGGCACCGGACTTTCCAACATCAAAGCGGTGGCGGAAAAGTACCACGGGGCGCTATTGACGGAGAAAAACGGACGGCAGTATTATCTGAGTGTGTTGCTGAATATTTCGCCCTGTAATTCTTAATTTAAGGGGGATCATTTATGCGTCATGTGTATGTTCGTGGAATGATTAGCGCAATCTGGCTGATCGTAGCGGCTGCAAGTGGTGTATCTGGTAAACCAAAGGACGCTGCCCGCTACGCTGTTCTGTGCATTTTGTTTTTGTATTCCACATATACAGCTTGGAAAAAGGCAAAAAAAGACGGCAAGAAGAAGGAAATTGATGATGGAAACGATACTTTATGTTGAAGATGATCTGAGTCTGATTGATGGCCTGGAATACACACTGGAAACCAACGGTTATTCGGTTGACAACGCCCGGACGGTCAAGCAGGCGCTGGCATTATTCAATAGCAAATCCTAAAATGCCGGAGGGCAGCGGTTTTTTGCCGCTCCCTTCGGCATTTCCTTTACATCAGGGCAGCACACGCTGTCCGGATGCTTCTATGGCTATTATTTAATTTTTCAAAATTTTGAGCACTTCGGACATTTCTGTGACATTTGCGTTTTACAATGACCTCACCAAAGGAAGCGAGGTGCGGTTTATGCGAAAAATTCTGCTGGTTGACGACAACAGCGCCATCGCACAAGAACTGGCAAAGCTGTTGAAACGCAGAGGTTATGGGGTGCAAATAGCGGCTACCGTGGCTGGGGCCAAGGAGGTCATTGAAAAGGAGCCGCCTCTTTTTATCAGCTCCGATCTTGATTTGCCGGATGGCTCCGGCCTGGAGCTGTTGGACATGGTTCGGGCCGCTGACGCTGATCTTCCATTCCTAATTGCATCCTGCCACGCCTCAAGCCACTATGAAGCGGAGGCTGTGCGGCGGGGCGTCACGCTTTGTCTGGATAAAACGAGAATCAATTTCGTAGCGGACAAGCTGATCGAATACGCCTACCGGCAATCGTGCGGGGAGGCGCAGCCAGACTTTCACAAGCTGCTGTATGTTCATGCCGATACCGCTGATACCAGTAACGGACTGCGATCCGGGGTATTGAGCGCGGCTATGCTTCAAAAAGGATTCTATATTGTGACCGCAGAGACGTTGGTCGGCGCAAATGACCTGCTGCTGGAGGATGACAATATTGAGTTGATCCTGTGCGACACAACTTTGCCCGATGGGTCAGGGCTTGATCTGCTCCACAGCCAGCGGAATTTAGCGGAACGGTATGGGACTCTTGTAAAATCCAGACCGCTCTTTATCCTGACAGACAGCAGGGATCTCGCAACAGAATACCAATACCGGCAGGAGGGCGTCAACGACTATTTGACATCTCCGGTCAACATCCCGGAACTGATCCGGCGTATCCGCTATTTTATAGCGTCTCAAGAACGGATACAGGCGGCGGAATGAGGCCGTCAATCGAAAATAAATATTTCTTCGATGGGGGCCTCAACCGCCCTCGAAATATCAATAGCTAATTTCAGAGAGGGATTGTACTGTGCTTTTTCCAGCCGCATGATGGTTTCCCGGCGGACGCCTACCTGCGCGGCCAGCTGTTCCTGTGTCAAATCCTTCAACTGCCGGTACTTTTTTAATCTGCACTCAAACTCGGCCATTTCTTATTCCCCGCCCTCCTCCATCTGGTCATCGTGGTCATAGCGGTAAAGCAGATACTCCGGGAGAAAAATACCCAGGGCCAATGTCAGGGAGAGTACGATAATCGTGGCGATCAGGGTATATTCCAGGCTGCCGAACAGCCTTCCCTGGCAGAGAATGACCAGCGCAATCAGTGTAATGCTGAACGTGATTTTGTAAGTGTTGAGCTGGGCGCGGGCAACATTCTCGCGGAAGCGTTCATCCATAAAGATCCCGGACATTTTTCCCTCATAGAAAAATCCAAAAAAGCCGAAAAACAGGAAAAACACAAAGGGGAAAACAGCGCCCATGGCGGAGTAGGTCCAGAAACCCGCAAGGCCCAAAAATCCCAGCAGCCCCAGGAACCCCAGCTTGGGATTGACTTTGCGTGTCATGTTTGTCTTTGCGACATTCTTCTTGCTTTTCCCTACGCTGATAAACAGATGGATAAACAGAGCGAGCGCATAGACGCAAGTGAGGGAGATGGATAAAATCATGGGCAGATCCTTCGTGTTGAAGGAGTAACTTCCAAAGTCCATGGGAGCGACCAGGCGGGAATTGTTAAACGTAACTGCGTACCAGACTGAGAGCAGCACAGCCGCGATGCAGAAGATTCCGCAGCCAACCCAGATTTTTACCTGATTCTTTTTCATGTAGTGCCTCCACTTAACAAGATATATTTATCTCTTGATAGGACAAATATATCACTCCTCTTTCTTCGTGTCAATAAGAAAATGAGAAATATTTGTCTCTTTCTATTCTGGACACTTCGGAGCGACCATTGCAAAACATTTCGTGACATTCAGAGAGCATTTCATAACAAACAGACGGATGGCGGCTTGCCAGTGCAGGGCAGCCGTAGTATAATATTCCGTCATAATCATAAGGGAGGTGGATTACCTCATGCTGCGTATTGCCATCTGCGACGATGACAGTGCCACCGTCCAATCCAACCGAAGCATCGCGGAGGACTGCCTGAAGCAATGCGGGAGTGCCGGCGAGATTGCCGCCTATACCCACAGCGACAATCTCCTCTACGACATCACCGAAGATGGCTTTTTCTTTGACCTGATCCTGCTGGACATCGAAATGCCCGGCAGCACCGGGATGGAGCTGGCCGGGAAGATCAGGCCCTTTTTGCCCAATGTGAAGATCATCTTCATTACCTTCCATGTGGAGTACGCCATCGACGCCTTTGAGCTGTCTATCTTCCGGTACGTCCCCAAGAACGACATCGCCCGGCGGCTCCCTGGGGCGATCTGCGACGCCATCCGGCTCATTGAGCTGGAGGAGGGGCAGTTCTACACCATCCAGACCAACAGCCGCCTGGAGAAGATCCCATACAAAGAGATTCTTTTCCTCTCCCG
>JAAZZJ010000262.1 GCA_014237695.1 Oscillospiraceae bacterium
TCAAAAAAGTGGCTGCGCCACTTTTTTGCCGCACAGAGGCCCTCCAGCAATGCTGGAGGGCCTTTTGCCATATAGTCGAAGGGGTCACCGCAGCAGCTGCTCTACATCCTCTGCGTTCTTACGGCCGGAACGGAGACGCATGGCCCGGGAAAAAGATATGGGGCCGATATTCTCCAGCAGTATCCCGGCCTCCGACGCGTCCCGCACAGGGACGGCGGGATGCCGGACGGGAAAGAAGCCGCTCTGCTTCACCTGGCCGGAGAGAACGCCGCAGTCATCCTGCAGGCGGGCAATCCAGCGGCGGCCTACCTCGATGGACACCACGGCGGCATGGGCCTGCTCGCGGGTAGACACGCACAGGCCGTCCAGCCGAAGGGATTTGGCGGACAGGCGGATTCGGGGCAGAATCAGGATATCCTCCCCTGCCTGGAGAATGACGCCCATGCGGGCCAGGACCTTGGCCCCGCCCTTATTGTCAGGGGCCATGCCGCCTACGATGGTCACGGACTCCGTGGAGCCCCGCCGCTCGCCGCCGGTGACCGCGCCGCCCCGGATCAGAATGCGTCCGGCGGGAATCCGGCCTCTGTCGCCGCCGATGCTGGTACCGCCGGAGGCAGTGATTGTCCCGGCAGGCAGGCCGTTGGTGCGGGTGCAGTCCACCCGCAGGGAGGTGCCCTCCCCTACGGAAATGCCCGCGCAGTCCGCGCCGCTCTCAAAGAAGTTGGCGGTGCCGCCCTCCGGGAGGAGGGTCACGTCATTCCCGCACCCCAGATAGAAGGCCCGGCCGGAGGTCACGCGGCAGGCTACGCCCCGCAGGGCCAGCTCGATGGCGCCGATGCTGTCCGCCAGGACAATCCTGCCGCTGAAGGGGGACTGGTCCGCGTCCACGCCGGAGCCGCCGGAGATGGCGGACACCTGGGCGGACAGGATGTGCAGGGTATGGGAGCCCTCCTCATACACCCAGTCCTCCCCGGGCTCGCCGCCGGTGACGGTGAAGGGATTGGGGTACAACTCCGTCTCCTCGAAGCCGCCGGTGCGCTGGTCCCAGCGCAGATAGGCGTACCGGGTCCGGATGCGGCCCATCCGGTCCCGGCCCCGGATGACCAGGCTGTGCGCGGGATAGCCCTGGTTGGAGAGGTCGCCCTTCGCCAGCCAGAGGCGCATGGCCTGGTCCCGGGTGAGGGACAGGCGGGAGCGCTGGCCGTCGATCTCCAGTGAGGTGATGGCCCGAAAGCCCGGAAGCAGCGCCTTCCACACCACGTCGAAGGGCTGGAGGGCTTTTCCGCCGGTATCGCGGACGACGGAGGCCCGGGCCATCAGGGAGGCGGGGCCGTCCAGGACCACGGGAACCGTCAGGGCGGCGACAGTTTCACCGGACTGGGCCGGTTTCCCCAGCAGGACCGCCGCGCCGCCGGCGAGGCGGAGGAGGCTGTGGGCTCCGCCCTGGACGGAGCCCAGTCGCAGCAGGCCGCCGTCCAGGGTGAGGGCCGCGTTTTCGCCCAGCTGCACCGTACCTATCGTGTTTCCGCCCGCGCTGACGACGCGGGCCTCAGGGGCGGCGGCAGTCAGGGTGGAGACATCTGCATTGCGCAGGATCACCGCGCCGGAGCCGGTGAGGCGGAGAGCCTGCCCGCCCTGGCCGGTTCCCAGAACGGTCACGTCCGCTGTGCCGCCGATGGTCAGTACGCCGTTGGCGTCCAGGGATACGCCGGAGAGGTCCCGGCCCATCACCTGCACGTTCCCGAAGGTCAGGAGAGAGACGGGAGATGCCCCGGAAGAATCCGCAAGACCGGGCGCGCTCTCCGCCAGGGCGGCGTCCGGCCCGGAGGAGGCGGGATCGGGAGCGGCGGCTCCGGGGACCGGCAGGGCAGCCAGTAGGTCCATGAGCAGATCCGGCCCCATCCCGTCGAAGGTGGCCGCCAGGAGGGCCAGCAGGGACTGGCCCTCGCCCAGGGGGGAATCACCGCCGGACAGCAGCAGGTTGGTGAGGAAGTCCTCCATCCCGGGGATCGTGCCCTGGGTGAATTGGTTCTGGAAATCGGAGAGGCTGGTAAACTCGCCGCCCGTCAGCAGCTCCACCGCCCGGTCCAGGGGGACGCCGCTCTCCACCGCCGCCAGCAGCTGCCGGAGGCCGTCCAGGGCCAAAGAGGGGTCCGGATTTTCAGTCTGGCCTCCGCCGGAGATCACCGCGCCCAGGTACAGGGCGGCCAGATAGCCCACGGCGGCGTTTCCCTCGGGCGAGCTGCCCATGATGGCAGCCAGAATGTCCGCTCCGCTGGCGGTCTGGTCCAGGCCCAGGGCGGACAGCAGGCGCTCCGGGGAGACCGCTCCTTGGGCAATACCGTTGAGAAGCCACGCAGGGAGGGCGTCCGCGCCCCCGGCGGCGTCCGGGTCTCCGCTCAGGAACAGGGATTTATCCCCGGCGGCGCTCCCGGCCATCCGGTCGATCTCCCCCAGCAGGCGCGTCAGCTCCTTCTGGAGGGCGGCCCGATCCTCCTCGCCGCCGCCGGCGGCCTTTTCCGCCAGCTCCGCCAGACGGCCCAGACGCTCCTGTATCTCAGACAGCACGGCTTCGCCCGTCTGAAGCGTCCGGCGGCTCTCACGGGAGAGGGCCTCCGCGCGGACGCTCCCGGTCATCCGCTGCCGCACGGAGTCCGAGGCGGCGCTGCTTACAGGCTTCTCCGCTTTTTGCGCGGAGGTGGCGGCGGCCTTCTTCTCCGCCTTGACCGTTCCCTGCTGCCGGAAAATGGCGGCGTCCTTTCTTCTGCCAATGGCCAGCTCGTTCATTCCTGGGGCCTCCCTTCTTATCAAACCGCCGCGGCGGTTTTGATGGCTGCTTATACTAACATATCGGCAGGCCGGCGCGAAAGATAAGAAATTCCGCTGGAAAGAACGCCTTCAAGAGCGTCGCCGCTTATACGGACTGCTGAGACTTTACATTGAAAAGCCAGGCCGAGGCGGCGCATATCAGCACGCCAATCCCGTATGGAATGCACAGCAGAAACGCTGTGCCGGCCGGGGCGCTGCATCCGGCGTATTGTCCGCCCCATTGAAGCGCGCAGTAGCTGTATGCAACCGCGGCGCACATGACATGCGAAAGCAGCGCCGCAAGAACGGCAAAAAGACAGGTCAGCCGCTTGTATTTCTTCATCGTGTTACCTCCTGAATACAGGTTCTTATTTTTTCTTAAACATCATCCGCATTCCTGAAACCATCAGCAGCACAAACAGGAGAATGAGCATTCCCGTTCCGTTCAGGGTGACCGCCGATGAGCCGCTGATCCGGTCAACAGTCGATGGGTGCATAACGGTCAAGACGCCAAACAGGATCAGACAGACGGCGCCTGTCACGCAGAGGCAAACGCCCAGTCTGCTCTCTCCTCCTTTGCCGGGAGCCGGGGCCTGTTCCTCCCTGTCTGCATCGCCGGAACCATGGATCGTCTGGTTTCCGGTCAGCTCGTCCATTGTAATTTGAAAGCATTCGCTCAGCGCCCTGAGCTTGTCCAATTCCGGGGTGGACAGCCCTCCCTCCCATTTTGATACCGCTTGCCGTGAAACACCGATTTTTTCCGCAAGCTGCTCCTGTGAAAGTCCATTCTTCCGCCTGAGTGAATAGATTTTTTCAGACAACATTCTCTTACCTCCTTGCCAAAATCATACCGCCATTTCCCGCAGCACGCTATCAACTGCGCTTGAAACTTCCGCAACCAGCGGTTGCATATTCTGTTTTTCCTATAGTATAGTCGAAGCAGTTGAGAATCGGTAAAAAGGAGGCGAGGGAAAACCGGGAGTG
>JAAZZJ010000263.1 GCA_014237695.1 Oscillospiraceae bacterium
TAGGGGTGCCGGTCCAGCAGAGGCTCCAGGCGGCAGAGGGAAACGACCTTTGACAATCTGGACATCCGGTCAAACTCCAGGACCTTCCGCTCTCTCAGAAGCTCCATCAGGTCCTCCCGGACGGTTTTCTTTACGAAGAGTGTCTGCGGGTCCTGGGGCAGGACGCCTGCGCTGCCACATAATTGTACCGTGCCGCGATAGGGTTTCCGCTGGCCGGAAAGCAGGCGAAGGGTGGAGGTCTTGCCCGTGCCGTTGCCGCCCAGGAGGGCCAGAAACTCACCCTTCCGGACTTTGAGCGACAGGCCTTTCACTACGTCGGGCAGATCCTGCTCATAGCGGAACCAGACTTCTTCTGTCTGTATGGCAATCTCATTGGAGTATGTATATTTCGGGGAAGACGGCAGGGATTCAAAGGCGTGTTGGCTGGCAAATCCCTCCAACCAGTCCCTCCCATCCCGCACCGTAACCGGGCAGGGAGCGTTATCCCTCTCGGATGCCGCCCAGATCCGCATGGCGGCGGGCATAGCCAGGAACATGCTGTGACCCGCGTTCTTCAATGCTGCACCAACCTCGGTAGGAGTTCCTGCGCAGAGGAGCGCGCCTTGGTCCATCACGGCAACCCGTGTTGCCACTGGAAAGGCGTCCTCCAGCCGGTGTTCCGTCAGGATGATCGTAGTCCCCAGCTCCCGGTTGATTTTCCCCAGCACCGCCAGAAAGTCAGAAGCGGCGATGGGGTCCAGCTGGCTGGTCGGCTCGTCCAGAATCAAGACAAAAGGCTGCATTGCCATGATGGAGGCCAGGTTGAGAAGCTGCTTCTGGCCTCCGGACAGCTCAGTCACATTCTTGTAGAACCATGTCTGGATGCCGAAGAAGGACGCCATCTCCGCCACCCTGCGGCGGATGGTAGGCGTATCATACCCCAGACTTTCCAGGCCGAAGGCAAGCTCATGCCATACCTTATCGGTAACAATCTGGTTCTCCGGGGACTGCTGGACGAAGCCGATTCGCTCCGTCTGCGCCCGCTGGTCCAAGGAATCCAGGGGCTGGCCCTCAAAAAGTATCTCTCCGGTTTTCCGGCCGTGGGGAGCCATGACGGACTTGAACTGCCTCAGCAGCGTGGTTTTCCCACATCCGGAGGGACCACAGAGTACTAAAAATTCCCCGTGCTCTATTGTCAAAGAAAGATTGCGGATAGCCGGATCGGGCTGCTCCGGATAGTAGAAGGTCAGATTTCGGACTGCAAATGTTTCCATACATGGTCCTCCCTTCTGTTCAGAATCACCGGCGTCAGGCACAGCGCCAGATAGCACATCTGCATCATGACGGTCAGCGGCGTGACCGCCGCTCCCTTCACTGTAGGATAGTACCTCCAGTAGAAGCCTCCGGCATTCCAACCGGAGCAGATAAAGAACCCGCAGAAGCCCAGCCACAGCAAAGCCATTTTGTCCCGGCTGCCGAAGCAGTAGATGGAGAACGCCGTCCGGCCAGGCAGGCCATAGCCCCGGCTTTTCATGCTGTCCGCCGTCTCAATGGCGTTTTCCAATGCCCAGGTAACGAGGATGGAGAGGATGGTAATGGCGGTTTTGGTCCGCTGCCAGACCGTCCCTTCTGACACATCCCGGCCCAGACACCGTTGGGCCTCCGTCACCACCTGGAGCTGGTGTTTGAATTTTGGCACAAAACGCAGCGTCATGGACAGCACCAGCGATAAGGCGGGGACGATTCTGCCAAACAGATAGATGAACTTGTCGGAGGTCATGACCTCTGTGCAGCACTGGAACCAGACCATCACCGCTCCCAGCATCATGGCGGCAGAGATGCCGAACAAAATGCTTTCCAGCGTCAGCGGGTTTCCGGTGGGGAGATAGGTCAGGATCGTGGCTCCCGCATGGTTAAACGCCGGATTGACGATCACCGCTGTGAGCATCATAGGCAGCAGCCAGAGCAGGCTTTTCCCCGTAGCCCGCCGCCCGTTTAGCTGGGCGGCGTAGGCTAAAGCAGAAAGCAGAGAAATGATCTGAGATGCCGGGTGAGTGAAAAACATGGCAAACACCAGCACCAGAGCGAAGTACAGAAAGTTGACCAGAGGATGATAGCCGGAGAAGGCATCCCGATTTTTCATCGCTTATCCTCCAATCGCCCGGCTTCCATCCACATCCTTGCCCAACGTACAGGTATACACCCACTCCACCACATCGCCGTCCTTCAGCTGATACCGGGAGCAGCCATAGTTGGGGAACCAGCCGTTGACGCTGTACATCCAGCCGGACTGTTCACCGCAGTCAAATTCGTAGAGGTTATTGATTCCCTCGATGTAAGCGGAGTTATACATGTGTTCCATTCTGCCGGCCTCCGAATATAGTAACCCCAAAGAAAAAACGCGCTCTATACATCCGTACAGAACGCGCACAACTCCGCCAGTGCGTAAAAGCACAGGCGGAGCCGACATAGGGGCATCCCGGTAACGGCAGAATGCAGTTCTCCGCCATGTATCTGACTTATCCTCTCCTGAAGGGAGGCATCACAGTGACCGACTCGTGGGGCATCTCACCCCATTCCATGTGTGCATTCATAAGAGAAGCACATGCGGAAGAACTATCGATTTTCAATTGTTTAAGGGCTCTGCCACATAATATGAATTATGTGGTTAATGCATACGCCGCCCAAAAAGTTAGAACTTTCTATTTATTGTAAAGTATACCCTCCTGCTTCCGGAATTGTCAAGGGGGGTATAGATATTTCCCCTCCGCTTCTGAAAATATTTTTCCTTTTCAAGTATAGTAAAAGCAGTTGAAAAAAGGTAGAGTGTAGAGTAGCGAGTAGAATGAGGGAATGAGCTATTCAAAAAAATATAGGGAACGGACAATAGAATACAGGCAGGCGGGGCAAGCTTGGAAGCAGCGCATCAGATTTTCAAGGTATCCAAATCGATAATACAAAAATGGGAGAAGCAGCTGAAAGAAACGGGAGACTCAGGAAAGAAAGAGCTGCACAGAAGTTTCCGAAAGATTGATCCTGAAAAGCTGAAGGCGTATGTAGCGGAACACCCAGACGCATATCAGACGGAAATGGCCGAGGCATTTGGATGCAGCGAAAGCGGCATTCGGGATGCGTTGCGGCGGCATAAGATCACAAGGAAAAAAAGACAGCCAGCTATCAGGGGCAGGACCAGCAAAAAGTAACGGCGTATCGGGAAGAAATCAAGGATATACCTCCGGAAAAGGTCGCCTATGTAGACGAAAGCGGTATAGATACATACCTGTATCGGGAATATGGGTATGCACTGCGGGGCCAGCAGGTATTGGGGCAGGTTCGTGGTCGAAAGTACCAGCGATGCGGCATTGTCGCCGCTCAAATGGGCAACAGAATTCTCGCGCCGTTTCAGTATAGCGGAACGATGGACAGCAGACTTTTTGAATTCTGGTTTTCCAACCAGTTTCTGCCTTCTCTGGAGCAAAGAACCGTGATTGTAATGGACAATGCTTCGTTCCATTTCAAAAAGCGGCTGCTTTTTGCTGCCCAAAACGCAGGATGCAGAGTTCTGTTCCTTCCACCGTACTCCCCGGAGCTCAATCCCATTGAAAAGTTCTGGGCCTGGCTGAAGCGTTTCTTGAGAAAAATCCTTCCTTTGATGATGCGCTTTGTACCGCTTTTCAACTACGGTAACTATATCATCTGGGAGACGATTATTTGCTTCAAAACCAGAAAGGCCACCCAGGCGGTCTTGAGACCGGGGCAGCCTTTCGGTACATAGAGCCGATTATAATTTTGAAGGGAGATATTGTTTCCC
>JAAZZJ010000264.1 GCA_014237695.1 Oscillospiraceae bacterium
GCCCCCTACGGCTTCCATACGGAGCCTATCAAGATGGATGGTATCAACACAAAGCGGCTGGTGGTGAACCCAGAGGAAGCGGCTAATGTGCGGCTGATGTTTGAGATGTATGCCGAGCCGACAACCTCCTACGGGGATATTACCCGGTACTTTGCGGAGCAGGGGATTTCCATTTATGGGGACGAGTTATCCCGTCCAGCGTTGGGGCGCATTCTCCGCAATCCCGTCTATGTGCAGGCGGACTTGGATGTGTACGAATTTTTCAAGAGCCAGGGGACGGTGCTTGTCAATGACGCCGCCGACTTTACCGGCACAAATGGGTGTTATTTGTATCAAGGGCGGGATGTAAAAGAAACGAAGTATCAGCACTTGAAAGACCAAATGCTGGTGCTGGCTCCCCATGAGGGGATTGTCCCCTCGGACATATGGCTGACCTGCCGTAAGAAACTGATGGGGAACACAAAAATCCAGACCGCCCGGAAAGCCACCCATACATGGCTGGCAGGGAAAATCAAGTGCGGGAACTGTGGGAAAGCCTTAATGAGTATCACCAATCCGGCGAAGAAAGAATATCTCCGCTGTTCCAAACGGATAGACAGCAAAAGCTGTCCGGGCTGTGGGAAAATCATCACGGCGGAACTGGAAGCGGTGATTTACCAGCAGATGGTGAAAAAGCTGGACAGCTACAAAACGCTGACGGGCAGGAAGAAAGCGGCGAAAGCCAATCCGAAAATCGCCGCCCTGCAAGTAGAACTTCTCCATGTGGACAGCGAGATTGAAAAGCTGGTGGACAGTCTGACGGGCGCAAACAATGTGCTGCTCTCCTATGTGAATGTGAAGATAGCCGAACTGGACGGACGCAAGCAGGAACTTCTGGCGAAGATAGCGGAGTTGACGGTGGAAGCCATCAGCCCGGAACAGGTCAGCCAGATTTCCGGCTACCTTGACACATGGGACAGCGTATCCTTTGACGACAAGCGGCGGGTGGTGGATTTGATGATTACCACTGTTGCCGCCACAAGCGACAGCTTGAACATCACATGGAAAATCTGACGGGCATATCAGCGCCCGTCAGACCGTTACCTTGTGTAGTCCCTTGTAAACTGTGCTTATGAGGAGGTATTGAAAATAAAGGTCTCCTCACGACGGCTCTCAGATATTTTCCTGCTATACTCCATAAAACAGCTCCCCCGCTAAATTTCCGGCAGCGGCACACAGGTCGCGTTGGGACTGCACCCCGCCGGGCCAAAGAAGTTCACCTTCTTCTCCGACAGGCGCAGCGTCACCTCCCGGCTGTACAGACACTCCCCGTCCAGGCATGTGACGATATCCTTCCTGTCTCTGGAGCGGATCACGATCTCCTTCGCAGTATAGCACCGGGCGGCCTCCGGAAACTTGTAATACCGGCCCACGGAGTAATCTCCTACCAGCCGCAGGAAGGTCGTGCGGCCCACTCCCCGGACTACCAGGGTATTGAGTACCCCATCGTCCATTTTCGCCTCCGCCACGGGCATGAAGCCCCCGCCGTAGTACCGCCCGTTGCAGACCGCCGCCAGGACAAAGGAATTCTCCGGCAGCGGCTTTCCGTCCAAAATCACCGTCCAGCTGTGGCGCAGGCCCCGGAGGAGGAAGTTGACGCCCAGAGAGACAATATAGCTGCCCTGTCCGCCCAGCAGGGGGAGCTTTCCGTAGGTATGTACGTCATCCGCCACCTGGGCGTCGAAGCCGGAGCAGGCCACCGTCAGGGCCAGCCGTCCGCTGCAGTCGATGGCGTCCAGGGAAAAGGACGGGCCGTCCCATAGATTTTCCGGGTCAGAGAACAGAGGCGCCTTGTCCCCGAAATTCTTCAGGAAATCATTGCCCGTCCCTACGGGAATGCAGGTCATGGCCGCACTCCCGGTTCCGGCCACGCCGTTGGCTACCTCATTGGCGGTCCCATCGCCGCCGCAGGCATAGATCCGCAGCGGCTCCCCCCGCTCCGCCAGGGACCGGGCGGTCTCCATGGCGTGACCGGGGCGCTTGGTAAGGATGCACTCCACGTCCAGGCCATGACGGACGGCCATCGCTTTGGCCATCTCCATGATGCGGGCGGTGCAGTCCTTTTTCCCGGCGGTGGGATTGATGATAAATACGTGCTTCATTTCTCCCGTCCCTCTCTGTTCTCTTTTGTACCGGCCTGCGGGCTGCCGCGCTCCGGCCAGCCTCCGGATGGCCTCTTCCTTCGCTTCCACGAAAAAAATCCCTGCCGCTGCTGGGTTCGTTCCCCGGCCGCTCCTGTGCTGAGGCTGAAAAGTCCTCCGCAATCACCGTCTTGTCAGCGGCAAGCCTGTCCCCGCCGGTCTCATGCCGGGCCGGCATGGCCGGAGCCGGTATCTGCAGCCAGCGTCTCCTCCCCGGTTATGGCCGCGAAGTCCACGCCGTCTTCATTGATATGCTCAATCCGCACGACGGTTCGTCTTAATTTCTGTCTCAAAAAAGTATGCCCGCGCCGCCTCCGCGTCCCGGGCGATCTGCTCCCGCAGGGCTTCCAGGCTGCTGAAGCGCCTCTCCGGACGGAGCATCCTCAGAAACTCCACCCGGCAGTCCGCGCCGTACAGCTCTCCAACGGGCTCCAGCAGGTGACTCTCCACCGTCACGCCGCCGTCGGTGTCCACCGTGGGCCGCACGCCTACGTTGGTCACGGCTGGCCGGGCCGTCCCGTCCACCGTCACCCTGGCGGCATAGACCCCAAAAGCGGGCACCAGCTGCCGGGGATCGGGGATCAGGTTCACCGTGGGCGCGCCCAGACGGGAGGAGCCCAGACGCTTCCCGTGGCGCACCAGTCCGGAGACCGCGAAGGGCCGCCCAAGAAACCGTGCCGCCTCTGCCGCCTCCCCCCGCTCCAGCAGGGCGCGGATATGGGTGGAGCTTACCGTCACCCCCTCCAGCCGGACAGCGGGGATAATCTCGCACCCCAATCCCAGCTCCGCCGCCTTCTCCCGGAGAAGGGCCGCAGTGCCGCTGTTTTTGTGGCCGAAGCGGAAATCGTGGCCCGCCACCAGCCACCGGGCCCGGTATACCTCAGACAGCATGACCACAAAGTCCTCCCAAGGCATCGTCATCATGGCCCGGTCGAAGGGCACGGTGATGACCTCCATCCCCGGGAACAGCGCCCGGGCCGTGCGGCTCCGCTCCTGAACGGTGGTCAGCAGGGGCACCGGCGTGCCGGTAACAAATTCCCGCGGGGAGCGGTCAAAGGTCAGCAGCGCGGGGGAAAGTCCCAGCATCCCCGCCCGCTCCGCCGTCCGGCGCAGCAGGGCCTGATGGCCCAGATGAACGCCGTCAAAAAAGCCAAGGGCGACAGCCCGCTTCCTGCACTCTTCCACTGTACTCCCTCCCTCTGGCCGGCATACTTCAGCCGCCGAAAAAATTCTTGACGGACCGCAGCTGTCCCTTCTCCCACCGGCTCAGGCAGAGGAACTCTTTCTCCTGGCCGTAAACGCGGTACTGTCCCGGCTCCAGTCCGGGGGCGGGGACAGGGCTTCCGCTGCGCACCATCCGTTCCATCCGGGGCGAGGTCAGCAGGAAGACCGGACAGCCCGCGAAAAAGCAGTCCACCGGCATAAGAAGGGCCTCTCCCTGTTCCTGAACCTGCTCCAGGGTTACAGCATCCTCCAGGGTAAACCCTGCCGCCATGGTCCGGCGCAGTTCGTCCATACATCCGCCGCAGCCCAGAGCCTGTCCGATGTCGTGGCACAGGGTGCGCACATAGGTGCCCTTGGAGCACACCACCCGCAGGACGAAGTCCG
>JAAZZJ010000265.1 GCA_014237695.1 Oscillospiraceae bacterium
GGCAGGACGTGACCGCCAAAGCCCCCGCCGGTACCGGAAAGACCTTCGCTTTCGGCATCCCCATCATTGAGCATACCGACCCGGACAGCGACCAGGTTCAGGCCGTCATCCTGGCCCCTACCCGGGAGCTGGCTATGCAGATCACATCCGAGATGCGGGACCTGGCCCAGTTCAAGCCCGGCGTCCGGCTGGTGTGCCTCTACGGCGGACAACCCATTGGCAAGCAGATTGACGCCCTGAAAAAGCGCCCCCAGATCGTCATCGCCACCCCCGGGCGGCTGGGAGACCACCTCAAACGCCGCACCGTGCGCATCGACCACGTCCAGACCGCCGTGCTGGACGAGGCGGACCGGATGCTGGACATGGGCTTCATCCATGACGTGACCCACCTGCTGGATCAGATGAAAAGCCGAAAAAACCTGGGTCTCTTCTCCGCCACCATCAGCCGGGAGGTTATGGACATCGCCTGGGTCTACCAGCGGGACGCGGTGGAAATCACCGTCCGGGCCGACGAGGAAAACAAGCCGGACATTCTCCAGTACCGCCTGGAGCTGAGCATGGACCAGAAGGTTGACGCGGTGGAGAAAATTCTGAGTCTGGAGCAGTACGACCGGGTGATGGTCTTCTGCAACACCAAGGGCAACACCGAGCGGGTCACCAAGCTGCTGCAGATGCGGGGGGTGGACGCCCAGTGCATCCACGGGGACATCCCTCAGGAGAAGCGGGAGAAGGTCATGGCCCGGTTCCGCCGGGGGGAGCTGCGGGTCTTCGTGGCAACCGACGTTGCCGCCAGAGGCATCGATGTGGACGATGTGGACGCGGTGTTCAATTACGACGTGCCCGATGAGAATGAATACTATGTTCACCGCATCGGCCGCACGGGCCGGGCCAAACGCCACGGCGTAGCCTACACCTTCGTCACCGATTACCCCGGTATGGTCCGCCTCAACGACATCGCCAAGCACACCCGCAACCAGATCCAGCCCGTCGCCTTCGACGGGGACGGCAGGCTGGTCCCATCGGAAAGCAAATAAACAGAAAAGCAATGAGGCCATTTATGCGAAAGAAATACAGATCCCTGCTGTGGGCCCTGCTGGCCCTGCTGCTGTGCGCCTGCGGCAAGGCGCCGGAGGACGGAGAATCCCCCGATGAGAGCGTCCCCCTCCAGGCGGATATCCTGACCGTCCGCACCGGCGAGGCCCAGACCACTCTGGACCCCGCCGCCGTCACCGCCCGGGGCGGCGAGACCATTCTCTACCACCTCTACGAGAACCTTCTGCGCTGGGAGGACGGCGGAGACGGCTGGGCAGTCCTGGCCAAGGGGCAGGCGGAGAACTACACGCTGGAAACCGACTATGCGGGCAACGCCACCTATACCTTTACCCTCCGGGAGGACGCCGTCTGGTCTGACGGGACGGCTGTCAAGGCCCAGGATTTCGTCTTCGCCTGGCAGCGTCTGGCGGACCCGGCCAACGATCTGCCCCACCGGGAACTCCTGTCGGAAATCGCCGGCTTCGCGGAGGTCCAGGAAACCGGGGACCCCTCCCTGCTGGCCGTGTCCGCGCCGGACGGCAAAACCCTGATGGTAACGCTGCAAGGCAGTCCCGCCTATTTTCTGGAAGAGATCTGCGCGGGAGCCTATACTATGCCCCTGCGTTCGGATGTCTCCTCCTATGCCAACCCCACAGTAACCAACGGGGCGTACACTCTCTCCGGCTTTACCCGGGAGCTGGTGTCCCTGGAGCGCAGCGAAACCTACTGCCCAAGCGCCTCTAAGGGCCCCTCCCAGCTGCATTTCGCCACAATGGCGGACAGTGCGGCGGACTACGCCGCCCTCCAGGCGGGAGAATCCGCCCTGGTATTGGATCTGCCGGAGGAGCCTCTGCGTGCCCTGGCGGACAGCGGCGTCTGGACGCCGGAGCCGGCCACCGGCACCTGCGCCGTTGTCCTGAACACCCGGCAAGCCCCCTTTGACAACCCCAATATCCGGCTGGCCTTCCATCTGGCCGTGGACAGGCAGGCCATTGCGGACGCCCTGGGCGGCCTCACCAGCCGTCCCGCGCTGGGGGTGGTGCCCTACGGCGTGTCCGATTACAGCAGCAGCCGCCCGGTGGTGGAGGTCCCTGATGAGGACAGCACCCCCGCCGACCCCATGGCGGAGCCGGAGCCGGAGAAGCCCCGTCCCACCTGCTGGGACTTCCGCACCCACAGCCTCGAGGTCGTTACGGCGGACCACACCCACGACTATGAGACCGACTGCCGCTACGCCCAGGCCCTGCTGGCCCAGGCGGGATATTCCGGCGGCAGCGGTTTCCCGGAAGTGGAGTATCTCTACCCCAGCAGCCATCCGGAAGGACAGGCGCTGGCCGGGCTTCTGCAAACCATGTGGAGGGACTCCCTGGGCGTTTCCGTCACCGTCCGCGGCGTCAGCGATGCGGAACATGAAAACGCCCTCCTTCCCGCCCTGCCGGAGGAAACCGGCGAAGAGGGCAGCGGCACGGAGGCCAGCAGCGGTGAGGAGCCCCTTCCCGCGCCTTCCTTCCAGATGGCGGTGCGGGAGCTGTCCCCCGCCTACAGCGACGCGGAGGCTCTGCTGCGGCAGTGGTACAGCGGCAGCAGGGACAATGTTTCCGGCTTTGCCAGCGACGCCTTTGACATCCTGCTGGATTCCGCCCGGGCCGCCGTCTCTCCCGACGTACGGGACGCCTGCCTCCACGATGCGGAGGCTATCCTGCTGGAGGCCTCTCCGGTGATCCCTCTGTTCTGCCGGGGCGGCAGCTATCAGCTGGCTGACGGTCTTGCGGGGCTGTACCGCGCTCCGGACGGCGTGTTCTTTTTGCAGGATGTCCGTTTGGAGGCACCGGCAGGCTGAGGAAGCTCAGACAAGTTCTGCCCTGTTGCCGATGCAACTGCGCCAACCGGTCATTTGCGCTATACTCATATTGTTAACATTTTAACGGAAATACGTTCATCATCATTCATGGAGGAGGAAAAACATTCTATGAACAGCTGTACCGACTGCCTCAGCCGCAACACCTGCCTCAGCGCGGATAAGCCCATGGAGAACTATATCCGCTCCCTGCCCCTGGAGACCGCCCATCACCGGGTAGCGACCCAGGAAACCAAGTGCGGCTTTGGCCTCCAGGGGGTGTGCTGCCGCCTGTGCGCCAACGGCCCCTGCCGCGTCACTCCCGACGCCCCCCGGGGCATCTGCGGAGCCAGCGCCGACACCATCGTGGCCCGGAACTTCCTGCGGGCCGTGGCCGCCGGTTCCGGCTGCTACATCCATGTGGTAGAGAATACCGCCCGGCAGCTGAAGAACACCGGCCTGCACAAGGACAAGATCCGCAGCGAGAAGGCTTTGAACCATCTGGCGGAACTCTTTGGCGTCACCGGCGAGGACAAGTACGATCTTTGCGTGAAGGTGGCGGACGCGGTGCTGGCCGACCTCTACCGTCCGGAGTACGAGGGCATGGAGCTGGTGGAAAAGCTGGCCTACGCCCCCCGGGTGAAGAAGTGGAAGGAGCTGGGCATCATGCCCGGCGGCGCCAAGGGCGAGGTTTTCAACAACATCGTGAAGACCTCCACCAACCTCAGCTCCGATCCGGTGGAGATGCTGGTGAGCTGCCTGCGGCTGGGCGTATCCACCGGGCTGTACGGCCTCCAGCTGACCAACCTGCTCAACGACGTGGTGCTGGGCGATCCGGAAATTCGTCCCGCGCCGGTGGGCATGAACGTCATCGATCCGGACTACATCAACATCCTCATCACCGGCCACCAGCACTCCC
>JAAZZJ010000266.1 GCA_014237695.1 Oscillospiraceae bacterium
ACCGCCCGGTGTTTGCCGCGCTCTGCCAGCCGGAGAAGACGCTGCCGCCGCCGCTTCGCGTTCCGGCGCTTCTCGCCGCGCCGGAAGAACCGGCCTGTTCCCGGCCTCCGGTATCGCCTACTGGGCCGGTGCCCAGGCCTTGGCCCCGCTTTTGCACGGTTTTGGCGGGGCCGGTCACAGGTTTTTCCCATGACCGGGGTCTCTAGGATTCCATTGACAATGATTCCTCCTGAAACACACTGCATTTTATTTCACGATTTCCGGCAGAGACGCCGCGGCGGCGGACTGGCCTACCCGGCGGAACTTCTCATCGGGCAGCGTGGGGCTGATCTGGGAGGCGATCTCCGGGTACTCATCGGCCAGAACATCCTTGCAGGTGGAGAGGATCAGATCTCCGCCCTTGCCGCTCATCACGCGGCCCAGCAGAAGAACATGCTTGAAATGATACAGGTCAAAATAGAAAGCCAAGGCGTGCGCCAGATACACACCGAGGGAGGAATATACGCCGGCGGCCCTGGGATCGTCCTTCGCCATAAGGCCCTGAACTACTTTCAGCTTTTCAGCGGGGGAGAGGGACTCATCCAGCGCAATGCCCGCCCGGGGGGCCAGCTTGATAACGCCATCCTGGGAGAAGTATTTGACACCGCAGCCAATGTCGCCGCTCCACTCGTCCTGCATGGCGTCCGCCTGGGCATCCACGGGAACGAAAGCCAGCTCGTTGAGCCAGCCTGTGATCCTGCCCTGTGCGTCCACATATCCGACAGCCTCGCTGGTTCCCATGGCGATGCCCAGCACGTTGTCCTCCTCCAGGCTCATGGCTCCGGCCAGGGCGGATACATCCCCGTCATTGGCTACGGCGTAGGGCACGTTTCCGAAGGTGTCGGTAATAGCGCGGATGTAAATGTCCTTTACCTTCTGGTCAAAGAGGTCCTTGGGGACCTGAAGGAACAGGGAGGCGCTCATGGTGCGGTCGTTGATGTATACTCCCGCCGAGCTGACGCCCACCGCGTCCACTCGGGGCATGTGTCCGGCCGCCGCCTTGAGCGCGGAGACGATGCCGTCATAGTGGTAGTCGGGATCGGAATTGATCTTGGGGAACCAGACCACCTCTTCGTCGAAAACGCTCTCCCCATCAATGACGGCGGACACCTTCCGGTCGGACCCGCCGGCATCAAAGCCGATGCGGCAGCCGTCCAGATGGCGGCCGATGGCCTTGGGGCTGTCCTTGGCCTCGGGGAGCCTGTCGCAGGAGACGACCTCAAAGGGATGCTCAAATACGTTTGCCATGTAGTCCCAGTCAAAGGACTGGCATCCTCCGGCGGAGTAGGCCTCCTGCAGGTACCGGCAGATATCCTCGCTTCCCCGGACATAGATCTTGAAGCCGCCCTTCATCCACAGAATCGTTTTTACCAGGCGGTTGACGTAATAGCAATCTGCTTCACGCATTTCCGGTGTGCCGTGGATAAAGGTTTCGCATACGGCCATTTCGCCGCAGGAGCGTTCTACGGCGATGCCGAGGGGCGCCCTGGCGTCCTTCAGGAACGCCTGGTTGAACCGGTAAAGGGGAATATAGCCGGGGTCCAGCTTGGGGGAGTGCTTCAAAGAGACTTCAATACCAAAACGGTTCATTGTATCGTACCTCCATCAAAATATGTGGGGCCATGCATTCTCAGGCCATACCGGAAAACGATGAGACGCCCAGGGGGCAGCCGGCGGCTGTAAATGCAGAGTCCGGGGACGTGCGGGCACGTCTTTCCGCTATCATACCACGAACGGACCCGTCTGTCACGCCTTTTCGCTAAAAACCGCCAGCTTCTCAGAGACCTGCCAGATACCGCTCCGCCTGAACGGCGGCCACGGCGCCGTCGGCGGCGGCGGTGACCACCTGACGCAGGCTCTTCACCCGCACATCGCCGGCAGCAAATACACCGGGAATGGCTGTGCGCATCTCCCCGTCAGTGGAAATGTACCCGTTCTCCAAAGACAGCTGATCCGCGAACAGCTCTGTATTGGGCAGATAGCCCACGAAGCCGAAGAGGCCCAGCATCCCGTCCTCCGGGGGGGCTTTGATGACGGTCAGCTCGCCAGTCTTCACGTTCCTGACCGTCAGCGTATCCAGTACGTCGGACCCTTCCGCCTTCACTGCCACGCTGTCCCAGAGAAAGCGGATGTTCGGATTGGCGAAAGCTTTCTCCTGAATGGACTTTGCCGCCCGCAGCTGGTCCCGCCGGTGGATAATGGTGACTTTTCGGGCAAACCGGGTGAGAAAGAGAGCCTCCTCCACGGCGCTGTCGCCGCCGCCGGCCACATATACATCCAGCCCCCGGAAAAACGCCCCGTCACAGGTGGCGCAGTAGGAGATTCCCCTGCCAATAAAGTCCGCTTCGTTTTCACATCCGATAGGCCGGGGAGACGCGCCGGTAGCAAGGATCACCGTCCGGGCCTCATAGGTCTCCGTGCCGCCGGTCAGACGCTTGATTTCGCCGGACAGCTCCGCTGTTTGAATGTCGTCCGCTTTTCGCTCAACGCCGAAGCGTTCGCATTGTGCTGCCATTCGGGCGGCCAGACTGACGCCCGTCTCGCCCTCCAGCATCTGACCGGGATAATTTTCCACGCTGGCGCTGAGAGCGATCTGACCGCCGTCCTGACTCTTTTCGATGAGGAGGGTTCTCAGCCGGCTCCGCCCGGCATAGAGTCCGGCGGTCAGTCCGGCAGGACCGCCGCCCAGAATGATAACGTCATATTCTTTTCCCATAACCTTGTTCTCCCATCAATTTGATTTATAAATTTGAGAAAAATTTGCAAAAACTCGCAGCAGTAAAATTTAATTCGGCGCAAATACTACCTCCAGCGCGATTTGCGCGATTTCAGGAAGGAGGAAGATTTCAGATGAAAAAAGCAGCGATTCTTGCGGCCGCTTTAGCGATGGTCCTGACTCTGGCGGCCTGCGGCAACCGGGACGACAACGATTCCGGCAACCAGCCCAACGACAGCAGCGTGACGGACAATAATGGCGTCAGCGGCTCCCATGACCGGGATGACCCTGTGACCGGCAGCAACGGCAGTACCACCGGCAACGGCAGCTCTGCCGGAAATGACCCCATTACCGGCAGCAGCGGTTCCCTGAACGATGACAACGACGTCACAGACAGAGACGGCAGAGACAACGGAGATGACAGTTCTATGGGCCGCAGCCGGGTAGGCAACGACCTGCGCCGCGCGGCGGACGATGTGGGCGATGCGATGACCGGCCTGGCAGACGCGGGCCGCAGCGCCGTTACCCGGGGCACCAGCACCACGACCTTTCAGCGGATGCTGGACAATGCCCGGGTTCATGACACGGACGGCGTACTGGCGGATGGCGAAAACAGCCGCTGGTAACTGAGGGAATGCGGAGACCAGGGGAGGACGCCCCGGCCTCCGCATTCTTTTTTGGATTTGTCTTCACAACTGCCGGACACCGTCTGACCGGACTTTTGTCCGCCAAATCGGGTTGGATTCCCTTCCCTGACGGAAAGAATCCCCTGTCTATTCTGTATCCCTGTTGTGAATACAGGCTCCTACTCCGTCCAGTCGGTGATCTCCCTGCACGGTTCGCCGGGGTGGAGGGGGATCTGGATAAAACGGTCATATTTTTCCTGACCAAACCGTTCCAGATAAATTTCCTGATGCTTACTTTTTAGTAAAAGATTTGAAAAATCTAAACATTTCAGATTTAACTAGTTTGACTCAAAATGAAATTAAATTTCAAATGGTAGGTGACCTTACTATACATGGAGT
>JAAZZJ010000267.1:0-332 GCA_014237695.1 Oscillospiraceae bacterium
GAGAGGCGCAGGGTATAGCTGCCCCGTGGCAGGCCGTCCACCCGGAGGTCCAGATAGCCGGGTTCCTCCCCGGCAAGGGGCTCCCCGGCGGCATCCCGGTGGGAGACAGATGCGGCATAGCCGGAAAGGGAGGTAGTCCCGGCGTCCGTCAGGCTGGCGGCACCCAGGTAGTTCTCCCCCTGCCACAGCTCCGCCAGAACCTCCCGGCGGCGGAGTTCCGTCAAAGACTGGTCATAATCCAGGCGCACGGTAGCGGAGACACTGCCGGTAACGGCAGCATCCGCGCCCTGGGCGGCAGACGCCATAGGGGCCAGCAGGGAAAGAAACATGAC
>JAAZZJ010000267.1:342-3775 GCA_014237695.1 Oscillospiraceae bacterium
CAGCAGGGCCGGGCGCAGCCGGAAGGATGCTCTTTGTTTTTCCATCGTTGATTTCCTCGCTTTCTGCATCATTGCTGTGCTGTTTTTATTCAATGGAGGGTGCGCCGCACGCTGCATTGCGGCGCGGAGACTATAAGGAGGGGGGCAGCAGAGAAGGACGGCAGCTGCCGCAGATCAGGAGCAGACATCCGTCATAATGCGGATGATCTCCCGGTCCGTCTCCCGCATACCCAGACGGCCCAGGCGGCCGATGTTGGCGATGGTCTCCTCCACCCCCTTGGTGACAATCCCCTCGCCGCCCCGGAACTGCTGTCCGCTGCGGAACATGTGCCAGCCCAGGATGCCCGCGTCCACAGCGGCGGCGATCTTGGCGGCACAGGAGGGCTTGGCCCCGTCGCAGATCATGCCGGAGATGGTAGCGAGGGCGTTGACCAGGGTATGTCCCACCTCCCGGCGTCCCCCGCCGTAGAGGTAGGAGATGGCGGCTCCGGCGGCGCATCCGGCGCTGACCGCGCCGCAGTAGGCGCTCAGACGCCCGATGCCGGTTTTCATGTGGATGGCCAGCAGGTCGCTGAGGACCACCGCCCGGAGGAGCTTTTCATGGCTCACCTTCAGCTCCTGGGCATAGACTGCCACAGGCACCGAGGCGGTGATCCCCTGATTGCCGCTGCCGGAGACGATGATGACCGGCATCTCGCACCCGCTCATCCGGGCGTCGGACCCGGCGGCGGCCATGTACCGGGCCCGGACCTTCACGTCCTCGCCGTAATACTCCCGGAGGACCTTGCCGATGTTGGCCCCCCAGTCCCGGGCCATGCCCTCCCGGGCGATGGCGCAATTGTAGTCCAGCTGCCGCTCCACCGGCGCCGCCACGTCCTCCAGGTCCACAGTGTCCGCGAAGTCCACGATCGCGTCCACCGACA
Organism: Oscillospiraceae bacterium; assembly: GCA_014237695.1. Classification (GTDB taxonomy): domain Bacteria; phylum Bacillota; class Clostridia; order Oscillospirales; family Oscillospiraceae; genus Pelethomonas. The sequence goes on from JAAZZJ010000267.1 coordinate 1,266, forward strand.
GGCAGCTGCGGTCGGTGAGGCCGCTGGCGGCCTCACCGGCGGGCGTTACCGCGCCGCATTGCAGCAGAGGCACCCCGTTTTTCTCAATGAGTACGATGTTGGTATGGTAGTCCATGATGCGCAGCCGCACGCTGTCCTCACCTGCCCACAGGGTCAGGATCACATCGAAGACAACATCCCCCGGCGCGGGCTTTACCCGGATCTCGCAGCGGTCCAGATAGTCCCGGATCTCCGCCTTCTGCCCTTCGGTGACGGTGGAGATGACCTCCAGGATTTTTCCTGGGTCACCGGCCACCGCGCCCGCCGCGGCTGCGGCGGAGATGCCCTTGAGTCCGCCGGTATTGGGGACCACTACGCTCTTGACGTTTTTGATGATATTGCCGCTGGCCTCCACCAGCATCCGCTCCGGCAGATGTCCCAGCACCTCCCGGGCTTTTGCCGCGCCGTAGGCGATGGCGATGGGCTCCGTACAGCCCATGGCCGGGACCAGCTCCTCCCGGAGGATCTGAACAAAGTGCCGGTAGCGGGAGTCGGTTTTTTCCATAACAGCTCTCCTTCTCAGGAATTTATCGTTGCGATCATTGCGGCGGCAAATGCTGCCCCAACCTTTTCAGACGCTCCAATATCCCAAACGCGGCCGGCCTGAAGGCCAGATAAAGACCGTATCCCAGTATCCCGCCGGTCATATTGGTGATGACGTCCGTGATATCCGAGGAGCGGGTACCGCTGATAAGCGGCTGCAGCAGCTCTATACCCAGGGTCATCAAAAAGCAGAAAAATACCGTCCTGCCGAATTTGGCCTTCCTCTTCCCGGCCAGCGGAAACAGGAAGCCGAAGGGCATGGTCATGATAACGTTCAGCAGCACCTGCCTTAAAAAGTCCCCCCGCCCTGCCAGGACATCGACAAACGGGATCAGGTTCATGGGCGAATAGGGATGGTTGAACAGGAAGGGCAGCGATACGATCACCGGCATCAGGGTAACATAGAGTACGAGGGAGAGGTAGACATACAGGAGCGTGTTGACAAGCAGTACGTCCAGGCCCTCGCGGTGCCACCTGCGGTAAAAAAACCGGGCGTATAACAGCGCCAGGGCCGCAAAATCAATGAAGTACTTCATAGCATTTCTCAAACGCCGGACCTCCAGCCCGCGGCGGGCTGGCTCAGCCCTTTTCCTCCGTGAAAAGCCCCTCCCGGGTAATATTCTTCAGCCAGGTCCCCCTCCGATAGTGCCCAATGACCCAGGGCCACTTGACAAATTCATCGGTACACAGCAGGAAATACACCCACATGACCGGCAGCTTCAGCAAAAACGCGGCAATGAACCCCAACGGCACCGCGTAGCACCACATATCGATGGTATCGCAGACAAACCCGAACCGGCTGTCTCCTCCCGCCCGGAACACTCCGGCGATCAATGTCGTATTCACCGCCGCGCCCATGACGTAGTAGGTATTGATGAGCAGCATATTCCGCAGATAATACATGGCCTGCTCCGACAGGGATTCCCTTGCGTAGGCCATGACCAGCGGCATGGCCGCCAGCACGATCAGCCCGCCGATGGCTCCGGTGATAACTGTCAGCTTCATCAGCTTTTTCGCCCCTGCCCGGGCCTCCTCCAGCTTGTTCTCCCCGATGATATTCCCCAGAAGGATGCCGCCCGCGCTGGCCATGCCGAAACAGAGGATGGTGCCGAAGTTGCGCACCACCACCACGAAGGAGTTGGCCGCCACCGCGTCGGTGCCCATATGGCCGATAATCACTGAGTACATGGAGAAAGCAACGCTCCAGCTGATATCGTTCCCCAGAGCGGGGAGGGACAGGCGGACAAAGTCGGAGAACAGCAGCTTGTTGCGCACAAAGATGTACCGGAGATTCAGATGCACGTCCTTGCTGAAGAGGGACACCACGATACAGGCCGCCAGCTCGATGAGCCGGGACAGGCTGGTGGCCAGGGCCACCCCCATGGCTCCCAGCCTGGGCGCGCCGAAGAGTCCAAAGATCCATACCGCGTTGAGGATGATGTTCAGGGAAAAGGCCAGCACGTTCATCACGGTGCTGATAACCACCCGGTTGATGCTCCGCAGCACCGCCAGATAGACCTCAACCACACCCCAGCAGAGGTAGGCTGCGCTCATGCAGCGGAGATAGGACGCGCCGATGGCAATGAGTTCGGCGTCATCGGTGAACAGCAGCATCATGGTCTCCGGCATCAGCAGCGCCGCCGCCGCAAAGGCCGCCGCGATAGGGATCGAAAAGCGCATGGCGATGCCCTCCACCACCTGAATGGCCCGCATGTCCCCCTTGCCGTAATACTGGGCGCAGAGAATGGTGACGCCGGTGCCCAGTCCGTAGAAGACCATGAACAGCACGCTGGCGTACTGGGCGGCCAGGGAGACCGCCGAGATGGAGGACTGTCCCACATAGTTGAGCATCACCACGCCGGCGGAGCTGACGGCGGCGCTCAACAGGCTCTGGATGATGATGGGCAGAACCAGCTTGAAACTCTGGC
>JAAZZJ010000268.1 GCA_014237695.1 Oscillospiraceae bacterium
GCACCGCTCCGTCCGGGCGGAAAGCAGAGGGGCGGCGGCGCAGGGGCCGGTACAGCTCCTGCTTGTTCCACAGCAGTCCCGCGCTGCCCGCCAGGTGCCCCCCGGCGGAAAATCCCATCACAACAACTGCGTGCGGGTCCACATGGTAGCGCTCCCAGTTGTCCCGCACATACGCGATGGCGGAAAGCAGCTGCCGCTGGGGCACCGGCCAGCGCCCTTGGGGAGCCACATGATATCTCAGAAGGAACGCGGCGAAGCCCAGCCCCGCGAACCGCAGGGCCACCGGTTCCCCCTCCCGGTCGGAGAGGAACCGGTATCCGCCGCCGGGGCAGATGATAACGGCGGAGCGCAGCCGCTGCCCGCCCAGCTCCGGAAAGTTGTCGGGGGCGTATGTAATCAGCTCCGCGGGGCCGTCCGCATCGGGGACGGTCAGCGGGATCCTTTCATGAATCATGGCCCGCCTCCTTTTAAGGTAACAGCACCGCAGCGCCGGTACTGCGGATGGAAAGTACGTGGCAGGCGCCCGCGCCTGCCAGGGCCTCCATTCCCCGGGTGAACGCCTCCGTCCGGTCCAGTGGGACGAATGCCTGGATGGTTCCGGCGAAGCCTCCGCCGTGGACCCGGCAGGCCCCACACCCCTCCAGCAGCTCCTCCGCCAGGGCCAGCAGCACCGCCAGGGGCTGCTCCCGGCTGTCCCGGCAGGTGATAACGTTCTGCAAATTCATAAAGGAGGACCGCCCGGACCGGCGGACCAGCCGGAGAAAGTCCTGGAAATCCCCCCGTTCCAGCGCCGCGCACTGCTCCGCCGCCCGCCGGTCGTCCTGGAAGAAGTGCATGGCCCGCAGAAGAGCCCGGTCCCCGCAGGCGGAGCGCACCCGGGGAAGCTCCTTCAGAAACTGCCCGTAGGGCACCTGGGACAAGCGTTCCCTGCCAAAGCAGGTGGCCACCTCCCCCATCTCCCTGGGGATAGCGGCGTACTCCTCCGTCAGGTCCGCGTGGCCGGCTCCGGCGTCCACGATAACCAGGGCGTAGCCCTCCTTTGCCAGATCCACCTGGACCTGCCGCAAAACAGGGGACGCCGGGTCGGCAAAATCGATGGCAATCACCCCGCCGCTGGCGCAGGCCAGCTGGTCCATCAGGCCGCAGGGCTTGCCGTAATAGACGTTTTCCGCGTACTGGCCCGCCTGGGCCAGCTGGAGAGGCGTCAGGACACCGCCGCAGAAAAGATGGTTCATCATGGTCCCCACCAGCACCTCAAAGGCGGCAGAGGAACTCAGTCCGCTGCTGCGCAGCACCCGGGTGGTGGTGTAGGCGTTGAATCCGCCCACGGTGTAGCCCATCTCCCGCAGGCGCGCGGCCACCCCCCGCACCATGGACACGGAGCTGCCCGACTCGGCGGGCCGGATGGACAGATCGTCCAGGGAGACCTCCGCCATCCTGTGATTCCGGGACTGGATGCGCACCAGGTTGGTCCCGTTGGGCGCAGCGCAGGCGATAGTGTCCAGATTTACGCTGCCCGCCAGGCAGCGGCCCCACTGGTGGTCGGTGTGGTTGCCGCCCAGCTCCGTCCGTCCGGGGACGGAAAACAGGAGGACGTCCTCCTCTCCGCCGGGAAAGACCCCGGCGTATCCCCGGATCAGGTCCGCCAGCCGCCGGGCGGCCCCGGCGGCATCCTCGCCATAAACCGGTTCCAGCCGGTCCAAAAGTCCGCCGCCCTCCAGGGCCTGAAGCAGTTCTTCCTGTCTCATAGCCGTCCCCCTCCATGTATGTCCGCCCGGCGGGGCGGAGTGCCCCCGGCGGTTATTTTCTCCATTTTATCATATGGAAGTCCGGGCCGCAAGGGCTTTATTGGCGTACAGGGGGGTTCTTCGCCGCCTCCTGCCGCCCTGCGGGCGGTACAGAATTCAGTTATTGATGAGCTTATCCTCGTCGGACCAGCTGTACAGCTTCCGGATATCCGCGCCGACAACCTCAGCGGGATGCTCAGACGCTTTCTTCCGCATGGCGTTGAAATGCACCTGGGCCCCGGCATCGGACATATCCAGCAGGAAGTCCTTGGCAAAGGTGCCGTCCTGGATGTCGGACAGGATCTTCTTCATGGCCTTTTTCGTGTCCTCGGTGATGATCTTGGGGCCGGTGATATAATCGCCGTACTCGGCGGTGTTGGAGATAGAATACCGCATCCCGGCAAAGCCGCTCTGGTAGATCAGATCAACGATCAGCTTCATCTCGTGGATGCACTCAAAATAGGCGTTCCGGGGGTCGTACCCAGCCTCCACCAGCGTCTCGAAGCCCGCCTGCATCAGCGCGCACACGCCGCCGCAGAGGACCGCCTGCTCGCCGAAGAGGTCCGTCTCCGTCTCCGTGCGGAAGGTGGTCTCCAGCACCCCCGCTCTCGCCCCGCCGATGCCCAGAGCGTAGGCCAGACCGATGTCCCAGGCATCGCCGGTAGCGTCCTGCTCCACGGCGATGAGGCAGGGCACGCCCTTGCCGGCCTGATACTCGCTGCGGACCGTGTGGCCGGGGCCCTTGGGGGCGATCATGATGACGTTGACGTTCTTGGGGGGCTTGATGCAGCCGAAATGGATGTTGAACCCATGGGCAAAGGCCAGGGTCTTGCCCTCGGTGAGGTTGGGCTCGATGGACTCCTTGTAGAGCTTGGCCTGCTTCTCGTCGTTGATGAGGATCATGATGACATCGGCGGCCTTGGCGGCGGCGGCGGCGGTCATGACGGTGAGGCCCTGGCTCTCGGCCCTGGCCCAGCTCTTGCTGCCCTCATAGAGGCCCACGATGACCTTCACGCCGCTGTCCTTCAGATTCAGGGCGTGGGCGTGGCCCTGGGAGCCGTAGCCGATGATGGCCACCGTCTTGTTTGCCAGCTTTTGAAGATCGCAGTCCTGCTGATAGAAAATTCTTGCCATGATGTGTTACCTCACTTTTAAAATATGATTTTTATTGCTTCAAATGCCGCTTTTCAGCCAAAAGCAGAAATTATTTTCCCGCCTGCATATCGGAGAGGATCATGCGGACCGCCTCATCCAGAGACGTTTCCACGCCGATAGACTTTTCAGGGATCAGGCCGATATGATCGCGGTCCCGCCACCATCGCCGCATTTCTTTTTCTCCAAATGAAAAGCGGTTCTTCTTTGTCGCGTGACGCCGCAGGGTCTCTTCAAAGGGCAGGTCATAGTAGTACGCATAAATTTGTTTTCCGAACAAGGCCGCCGCAGCCTCAAACACCGGCCGGTACCAATCCGCATACAATATCCCTTCCAGGATCACCACTGCATGATGCTCATGACCATAGCGCAGCAGATGGATCAAAAGCGGGATCGCCGGCGTGTCCTCGCCGTCACGCGCCCACAGTATCTCCCGGCGGACCGTATCCTGCGCTATAATGAGCGTATTCCGGCCAAGCTCTCGTTGAAGGGCCCTGGCCGCGCTGCTTTTGCCGCTTCCCGAATTGCCTCTTAAAATAATCAGTTTGCTCACAGGTTTGTAACCTTCCGGATGGTATCCGCCCCCCGCTCCAGGGAAACCACCCCGGTACGGCAGATCTCCAGAATTTCGTAGTCCCGCATGAGGTCAATGAAATCGTCGATCCGCCGGCTGTCGGCGGTGACCCGCAGGACGATGGACTCCCGGGTGTAATCGACCGTCTTGGCCTCAAAGGCGTCCGCCGCCGCCCGGATGTCCCCCCTGCTGGCGGGGTCGTTTTTCAGCTTGATGAGCAGCCGCTCGAAGCTGACGGAGTTTTCGTTGTCCAGCTCC
>JAAZZJ010000269.1 GCA_014237695.1 Oscillospiraceae bacterium
CGCCTCCCGCCGGAGGCGATACCACCGATCCCCCCGCCGGAGACGGGGACAATACGGACGGGGACGGCAAGGACGATCCCGATAAAGACGAGGACGATGAAGAAGACAAGGACGACCACAGCGGCGACAAGCTCTTTTTTACCTTTACGCAGGGGACCAGCCGTTTCGACCCCAGCAACGGCCTGCTGATTAACCAGCTGGGCAACGCGGCCAGCATCCGGGTGAACATCACCGCCCGGGACGCCAACAACAAGGTTATCCGCACCCATGACGACGACCGCATCTCCTGGGAGTCCGCCGACCCGTCGGTGGCGGAGCCCCACCGCCTCAAGGACGCCAACGGCAAGGATACCGGCCGTACCTTCCTGGTAGAGGCCAAGAAGCCCGGTATCACCACCATCACCGGCACCGTCTCCGACGCCAACGGCAACCCTCTCACGGTAAAGGAGGAGGATCGGGTCATCAAATTCCAGGTCACCGTCAGCGGCATCCAGCCCAACTCCTCCACCCTGACCATCAAGGAGAACGAGGGCAAGCTGCTGCCCAAGTGCGAACCGGGCAGTGACGACCCCTTCGGCATCGTCTACTACGGCGCCGCCGCAAACGGCCCGGTAAGCATTCTCAGCAACCAGCTCAATATTGTGGATGCCACCGGCAGCGACCGGAACGGCCTGCGTATTGACGGCATATCCGCCGGCAGCACCTCCGTTACCATCACTGCCGGCAGCTACAAGGCCTCCATCACCGTGGAGGTGGAACCCAGCATCACCGAGCCCATTGAAGCCGAGGCCTCCCCAAGCAATCCCCTGCGCTTTTCCACCATTGAGGAGGCCATTGCCGCCCAATGCCGGGAGGCCATGTCCGCAGCGGAAGGAGACAGCACTCTCATCGCCATCACCAGCCTCACCGTCCCTACCGCCGAAGGAACGATCTACCTGGGCTACAAGTCCCCGGAGGACACCGGTGCAGGCGCGGGCTCCTCTCTGGCATACTACGCCTCCAACCAGCCCCGGGGCCCCTACATCAAAGACCTGACCTTCGTCCCCAACCCCTCCTTTACCGGGGAGAAGGCGGTCATCCGCTTCACGGGCCGCGCTGCCAACAACCGTACTTTCAAGGGCCGTATTGAGGTCACTTTGGAGGATGCCAAAACAGACGTCTCCCTCATTGCCCCCAACGGCGGTCCTCTGGACCTGTCCTCGGAAAATTTTGCCGATGTCTGTCAGGCTCAGACCGGCTCTGCCCTCCGGTATGTCATCTTCACCCTCCCCCCCGCCTCCCAGGGCGCTCTCTACCTGGACTACAAGGACGAGTGGAACTACGCCGCCAAGGTCTCTCCCAACGAGCAGTATGACCGGAAGCAGCTGGATACCATCACCTTTGTCCCTGCCGAGGGCTACGTGGGTGCTGTGCGCATCGGCTACGCGGGATACAGCGTCTCCGGCGTCAAGTACAACGGCGAGCTGGTGATCCAGGTCAAGCAGGGCCTGGACGACGCCGTCACCTACAACGACAACGGCGGCGGTGAGGTGCGCTTTGACAGCGGGGACTTTGAAGATTTCTGCGAAAACGCCACCGGCAAGGCCCTCTCCAAGATCTCCTTCACCCTTCCCCCCGCCTCCCAGGGCGTACTCTATCTCAACTGGAATGGCTCCCGGGGGACCGAGGCGGCGGAGGGCAGGGAATACAGCTCCTCCCAGTTGGACCGGATGACCTTTGTGGCCGCCGGCGGCTTCAACGGCGTGGTACGGATTCCCTTCAGCGGCGTCAGCCGCTCCGGGCTGAATTTCACGGGAACGGTGGAGATCCACATCCAGTCCACCGGCGCCGGTACCGGGGACATCACCTATATCTGCGCTCCCAGCCAGTCGGTGAAACTGTCCCTGTCCGACTTCTCCAACCTCTGCCAGGCCATGACCGGCCAGCGGCTCCACTATATCAGCTTCCAGTCCCTGCCGGACTTCAACCAGGGCTCCCTGTACCATAATCGCACCAGCGCCGGCAGTATGGGCACCCGGGCCACCACGGCAACCCGGTACTTCAACAGCGCCACCCCTTATATCGCCAATCTCTCCTTCTGGGCCGCCAGCGGCTTCAGCGGCGTGGATATCCCCTTTACCGGAAGCTCCGTCAACGGTCAGACGTTCACAGGCGTTCTCACCATCAGCACCGGCGCGGGTGCTGGCAGCGGCCTCGCGGGCGCGGTGACGTATACCGCCTCGGGCCAGACCCCGGTACCCTTCTCCGGCGGGGATTTTGACACCGCCTGCCGTCAGGCCACCAACGCCGCCCTGAGCTACCTGCAATTCGGCCTGCCCTCCTCCGGCCAGGGCATCCTCTACTACGACTACCGCGCCGGTACCGCCCCCACGGCCCTGAATCCCGGAACCACTCTCTACCGCTCCGGAGAGGTTTCTGTGGACAAGGTATCCTTTGTTGCCGCCAAGGGCTTTTCCGGCATTGCAATGATCCCCTTCACCGGCTGGGCCATTGACGGACGGCAGTTCCAGGGATCCGTACAGATCACCGTGCGCTCCGATGCCGCTCTGGGCGGTCTGGTCCGGTATGAGAGCCGGGGCGAGCCGGTGCATATCAACGCCTACGACATTCAGACGGCATCCGGCGGCGCTCCGGCATCCCTGCGCCTCACCGGCCTGCCGGATGCCGGCAGCGGAAAGCTCTACTATCAGTACGCCGGTCCCACCCGGTACAGCTGGCAGGGCAACACCTCCACGGTTTACAGCCTCTACGGCGACCCCTCGGTGTCCAACCTGACCTTTGTCCCTAAGGCGGGCTTCTACGGCACGGTGGACGTCCCCTATACCGCCAACAACACAGACGGCACCCAGTATACCGGGACCATCCGGATCACCGTGACGGAGCCCTCGGTTTCCGCCAACTTTGATGATCTCTCCGGCTATTCCGCCCAGATGAAATCCGCCGTGGACTATCTCTACAATCTGGACGTGGTCAAGGGCACCGGACAGCGGCGCTATGAGCCCGGCGCCTCCATCCGCCGCGGGGACTTCTGCGTAATGCTCTCCCGGGCATTCCAGTTCAATGTGGGCAGCACCGTTCAGGGCTTCAACGACGTACCTGCGGACGCCTACTATACCCAGTCGGTGAATGAGCTGTACGCTCTGGGCATTGTCACCGGCGTAGGCGGCGGGCGCTTTGACCCCAACGCCTCCCTCTCCCGGCAGGATGCCGCTCTGATGGTCCAGCGGGCTCTGAACCAGGCGGGTATCAGCGCTCCTGACGGCAATGCGGCGGCTCTGGCCGCCTACAGTGACCGTGGCCGGGTGGCAGACTATGCCAAGGGAGCCGTATCAGGACTGATCCAGCAGGGCCTGCTGCCCACCTCCGGCAGCCGCATCTCCCCCCGGAACAACCTCAACCGGGGCGATATGGCACTTCTTCTGCACCGGTCCATGACCCGCTAAGCTATACGAACATCTCCCACACCCTCGGAGTGTGGGAGATGTTCACTTCACATACTTTTCCGCAGCTCACCGGTATGGACGGAATTGTGGTGATTCTTGTGTCTATAGTCGATGCAGTTGAGAATCGGTAAAAAGGAGGCGAGGGAAAACCGGGAGTGGCGAGACGGAGGACGCAGGCGGGCTGACGCCCGCCAAGGACGGCAACGAAGTCCACGCCCTGTTTTGACCGCCGGACTTTACCGATTTTCAACTGTCAGCGCCAGTGATAAAATGTAAAAAAACGCCGAGGAAAAAATGTAGTTTTGT
>JAAZZJ010000026.1:0-330 GCA_014237695.1 Oscillospiraceae bacterium
GCCGCTTTGGGGATCGAAAAATGATTACCCTGAAGTCGAGCCACGAGATCCAGCTGATGCGCCAGGCGGGAAAAATTACCGCGGCGGCTCGCGCCTTGGCGGGAGCTATGGTAGCCCCTGGCGTAACAACCCGAGAAATTGACAAAGAGGTCAAGCGGTTTATCCGGTCCAAAGGCGCCGAGCCGTCTTTTCTGGGATACAACGGCTATCCGGCCAGCGTGTGCATCTCGGTAAACGACGAAGTCATCCACGGCATCCCGGGCCACCGGGTGCTGAAGGAGGGCGACATCGTCTCCATCGATGTAGGCGCCTACAAGGACGGGTATCACG
>JAAZZJ010000026.1:340-11138 GCA_014237695.1 Oscillospiraceae bacterium
ACGGCGACTGCGCGGGAACCTACCCCTGCGGACAGACCTCTGAGGAGGCCAGGCGGCTCATCGAAGTCACCCGGCAGAGCTTCTTTGAAGGCATCCGGTACGCCCGCGAGGGCTACCGCCTGCCGGATCTGTCCGGAGCCATTCAACGCTACGTGGAGGCCAAAGGCTTCTCCGTGGTGCGGGAATACGTGGGCCACGGCATCGGGACCCGGATGCACGAGGCCCCGGAGGTCCCCAACTACGTAGAGCCCAAGGCAGGCCGCCCCCGCTTCCTGCGGGGGATGACCGTCGCCGTGGAGCCCATGGTCAACGCGGGCAGGGCCGGCGTCCTGGTGATGCCGGACGGCTGGACGGTCAAGACTGCCGACGGGCGGCTGTCCGCGCACTATGAAAACTCTATTCTGATTACCGACGGGGAACCGGAGCTTCTGACGGACCCGGAGGCAAAGGCGGAGTAAATTGGCTATGGACATTGCGCGATCAGACATTGTAAAAGCAACTGCCGGCAGGGATGCGGGAAAGCTCTTCTTCGTCCTTGGGGTGGAGGGAGATTTCCTCCTGCTGGCGGACGGCAAGACCAGGCGTCTGGAGAAGCCGAAGCGGAAAAAGCGCAGGCATGTGGTTTTTCAGGCACGCTTCGACTGCCGGACAGCCGAGAAGATCCGAAGCGGAGAGAAGCTGGCCAACAGTGAACTCCGCAAGACCCTCGCCCAGTTTGGCGGGGATGGTAATCCAGACCAGGAGGGATAGCACTTGGCAAAATCCGATATGATCGAGGTTGAGGGCGTTGTCGTTGAGGCGCTTCCCAACACAAAATTCCAAGTAGACATAGGAAACGGCCATGTTATTCTGGCCCACATTTCCGGAAAACTCAGGATGAATTTCATCAGAATCTTGCCTGGTGACAAAGTCACGGTGGAGATGTCTCCCTATGACCTCACCCGTGGCCGGATTACCTGGCGTACGAAGTAGGAGGAATAGCAACATGAAAGTTAGACCGTCCGTGAAGCCCATGTGCGAAAAGTGCAAAATCATTCGCCGCAAGGGCCGCCTGATGGTGATCTGCGAGAACCCCAAGCATAAGCAGAGACAGGGCTAAGTGAATTTGGAGGTGCAAAGTTAATGGCAAGAATTGCCGGTATTGACCTGCCCAAGGATAAACGCATTGAGATCGGCCTCACGTATATCTACGGCATTGGCAGAAAGAGCGCCAAGGACATCTTGGAGAAGACCGGGGTCAACCCCGACACCCGCGTGAAGGATCTGACCGAGGCGGAGGAGAACAAGCTCCGTGAGGCCATCGACCACGAGTATACCGTGGAGGGCGACCTGCGCCGGAGCGTGGCTCTGGACATCAAGCGCCTGACCGAGATCGGCTGCTACCGCGGCACCCGCCATCGCCGTGGGCTGCCCGTGCGGGGACAGCGCAGCAAGACCAATGCCCGGACCCGCAAGGGACCCAAGAAGACCATCGCCAACAAGAAGAAGTAAGGAGGGAGAATAGAAAATGGCTGCACCGAAAACTGGCAAGCGGGTCATCCGCCGCCGCCGCGAAAAGAAGAACATCGAAAAGGGCCAGGTCCATATCCGTTCTTCCTTCAACAACACCATGGTAACCGTCACCGACACCCAGGGCAATGCTATCTCCTGGGCTTCCTCCGGTGGACAGGGATTCCGTGGCAGCAAGAAGTCTACGCCCTTCGCCGCACAGACCGCCGCCGAGGTGGCCGCCCGGGCCGCCATGGAGCATGGCCTGAAGACCGTGGAGGTCTTCGTCAAGGGACCCGGCCAGGGCCGTGAGGCCGCTATCCGGGCGCTGCAGGCCGTGGGTCTTGAGGTGACCATGATTAAGGACGTCACCCCCATCCCCCACAACGGCTGCCGGCCCCCCAAGCGCCGCCGCGTCTGATGAAGGAAGAAGGAGGAATATTTCATTATGGCTAAGAATATGCAGCCTGTAGCCAAGCGCTGCAAGGCTCTGGGCATTTCCCCCGCCGCCATGGGCTACGCCAAGAAGACCACCGAGCGCAACCCCGGCGGTCAGATGCGCAAGAAGAAGAGCGAGTACGCCCTGCAGCTCCAGGAGAAGCAGAAGGTCAAGTTCGTATACGGCATCATGGAGAAGCAGTTCCGGATGTACTACGAGAAGGCCGCCCGCAGCCAGGGCAAGACCGGCGAGGAGCTTCTGGTCCTCATCGAGCGCCGCCTGGACAACGTGGTGTACCGCCTGGGCTTCGCCTCCACCCGCCGGCAGGCCCGGCAGCTGGTGAGCCACGCCCATTTTACCGTCAACGGCAGGAAGGTCAACATCCCCTCCTATCTGCTCAAGCCCGGTGATGTGATCGAGGTGCGGGATACCAGCCGCTCCTCCGCCATCTTTAAGCGCCTGGTGGGCGAGGATGCCCCCATCGTGCTGGTCCCTCAGTGGCTGGAGCGGGAGAAGAACGCCCTGAAGGGTACCGTCAGCCGTCTGCCTGTCCGTGAGGACATCAACGATATGCCCATTGAGGAGCATCTCATCGTCGAGTTGTACTCCAAGTAACCGGAGTCTACCCTTGATTGATAAGGGCGGGGCCGCACCGCCCCAGTGGCGCGGCGGCTCTTCCTGGGAACTGAATTTCGTGCGGGACCGCTCTTGGGTTCCGCCAAGAAGAAGGAGGGTACTGGATGATTGAAATTGAGAAGCCCCAGATTGAGTGCATCGAGACCCCAGGTGATGATTCTTACGGTAAATATGTGGTAGAGCCCCTGGAGCGGGGCTACGGCACCACCCTCGGCAATGCGCTGCGCCGCATTATGCTCTCGTCCCTGCCTGGCACCGCTGCCACCAGCATCAAGATCGCCGGCGTCCAGCATGAGTTCACCACCATCCCCGGCGTCAAAGAGGATGTGACGGAGATTGTGCTGAACATCAAGCAGCTGATTACCAAGCTGCACAGCGAAGGCGTCAAGACGGTGTTCATTGAGGCGGTGGGTCCTTGCGAGGTCACGGCCGGAGACATTAAGAGCGACGGCGAAGTGGAGGTTCTCAACCCGGATCTGCACATTGCGACTCTGGGCAGCGGAGCGACGCTGAATATGGAGATCACCCTCAGTCATGGCCGGGGCTATGTGCCCGCCGACCGGAACAAGCCCCAGCAGAGCATTATCGGCGTCATTCCTGTAGATTCCATCTACACTCCCGTTTACAAGGTAAACTACACGGTGGAGAATACCCGTGTGGGCAACATGACGGATTTTGACAAGCTGACCATTGAGGTCTGGACGGATTCCACCATTTCCGCCCGGGACGCGGTGAGCTTGGGCGCCAAGATTCTTTGCGACCATTTCACGCTGTTTACTGACCTGAGCGAAACTGTGGGCTCCAAGTCCACGGTTGTGGAGAAGGCGGAGACCCAGCGGGATAAGGTGCTGGAGCTGAACATCGAGGAGCTGGATCTCAGTGTACGCAGCTTTAACTGCCTCAAGCGCGCCAACATCAACACGGTGGAGGATCTGATCTCCAAGACCGAGGATGAAATGATGAAGGTCCGCAACCTGGGACGCAAGTCCCTGGAGGAGGTCATCAACAAGCTGTCCATGATGGGGCTGGCTCTGGCGGACGAAGAAAGCAACTAATACGATTTTTGATCGATACGCCTTTTGAAGGAGGAAACCTACAATGCCCGGAACTCGTAAGCTCGGTAAGACTACCGATCAGCGTAAGGCGATGCTCCGTCAGCAGGTGACCGATTTCCTGGACAATGGGAAGATGGAGACCACCGTCACCCGCTGCAAGGAGATCCGGCCCCTGGCTGAGAAAATGATTACCCTGGGGAAGAAGGGCGACCTGGCTGCCTACCGGCAGGCCATGGCCTTTGTGACCCGGGAGGACGTTGTCAAGAAGATCTTCAAGGAGATTGCTCCCAACTATGCGGAGCGCAACGGCGGCTATACCCGCATCACCCGCACCGGCATTCGCCGGGGCGACGCTGCGGAGACCGCGATGATCGAGCTGGTCTAAGCCGGTAACCAATAAAAAGCCCTTTCGTGTGTGGGAGTACTACACATACGAAAGGGCTTTTTTATACTGTTTCTATCTCTTCGATAATTTTGTGCAAAAGAGCGAAAAAGGCTTTTCAAACGGAGGCCGGTGTAGTAGACTGAATATAATGCTAATGCTCAATTAAAATGCTTGCCTGAGAGCCGAGCAGCAGAAATGTTTTCACTGGCGATTCGTATCAGAAATCATACAGGGGGAAGGAGAAGCATATGCGGCGTATTGTGTGTGATGAATGCGGAAAACCTTATGACTACGACAGGGATGAATTCTGCCCCAAGTGCGGCGCCTTCAACCAGCCGGTAAAGACCTGGACCACGGATTCCCAGGGAAATGTCCGGAGGGTGGACGGAGTGAATGAGACAAACCATACCGGTTCCTTTGTTCACAGCGAGGTACATAAAGAGAAGCGGGTCCGCCAAGTGAAGGGGATGGACTGGGCAAAAACCCCCCGTCAGCCGCCTGTCCGTCCGGCGGCGAGGCAGCCTCAGAAGCAGAAAAACGATTCTATGGGGATCATTAAGGCGCTGTTTATTTTCATTGCGGTGACCATGCTGATTTCCTGGATTATTCCGTGGATTGCGCTGTTTATGTAAAAAAGTGGGAGAGGCCTGCTTGACGGGCTTCTCTCACTTTGCGTATTTTACACTTTTCCGGGCATACTATGCTAAAGTATGCGGGAAAAGAGGGATAAATCGTGAAAAAAATCATCTGTATGCTGCTGGCGGTGATGCTGCTGCCGGTCAGTGCCTGCGCCCAACCGGTAGAACCGGACCTCTCCGCCTATGATACCTCCGGAAAGGCGGAGATCCCTATGGAGATCCTGGGCGGGCTGGATCAGGCAACACGGGAGGACCTGCTGGAGGAACCCAAATATGTGGCCCTGACCTTTGACGACGGCCCAAGGGCGGATACCACCGGGCGGCTGCTGGACGGCCTGCTGGAGCGGGGGGCGGCGGCCACTTTTTTTGTCATCGGGGAGCAGGTGCCGTGCAATGAGGACCTGCTCCGGCGGATGCGGGCGGAGGGACACCAGATCGGCAACCACACCTATTCCCACGTCCGGCTGCTGAAGGCGGAAAAGGACATGGTAGTGGAAGAAGTCCACAAGACGGAGGTTCTCCTCAAGGAGGCGGTGGGGGAGGGAGACTTCTGGCTGCGGCCCCCCTATGGCCTTATCGGGTGTGAGCGGTCCAAGCTTATCAAGACGCCCATGATCTACTGGTCTGTAGACCCCCAGGACTGGAAGCTCCTGGACAAGGGCAAGGTTGTGGACGCTGTGTTGGCCGCCGTGCAGCCCGGGGATATCATCCTGCTCCACGACTTCTATTCCACCAGTGTGGACGCGGCGCTGGAGATCATCGACCGGCTCCAGGCGGACGGATACGCCTTTGTGACCGTGGAGGAGCTGTTCCGCATTCAGGGGGTAGAGCCCCAGGAGGGAACGCTGTATGCCAGGCCGGACCGGGTGCGGGAAGTGAAATAAGCCTGCGGAGGGGCGGTTGAACGGCAGTTAAGAAACTGACTGCGCGATTCAACCGCTCCTCCATTGCGAAAAGCGATGTACTGTGCTACCATGGAAGCGGGCCCGGAAAACAGGGGGACGCCCCTGGGAAAATGAGGAACCGAAGGATGGAGATTGGCAAACGGATTCAACGGCTGCGGCGGGAAAGGAGCCTGACCCAGGAGCAGCTGGCGGCGGCTCTGGGCGTCACCAGCGCGGCGGTGAGCAAGTGGGAGACCAACGCCGCCATACCAGACGTGGCCATGCTGTGCCCTCTGGCCCGGATGCTGGGGATCACGGTGGACGCGCTGCTGGACTTCCGCCCGGCGCTGGAGCAGGAGGAGATCAACGTCCTCCTGGAGGACCGGCGGAAGCTCTTCGAGGAGAAGCGGCTGGAGGAGGCAGGGGCCTCCTGTGAGGCGCTGCTGCGGGAATACCCGGACGACCTGCGGCTGAAATGCGCCATAGCGGGACTGTACATCCTATATCTGACCGCCTCCCTGGAGGAGGCGTGGATGGAGGAGCAGACGGCGCGGGCCGTGGCCCTGCTGGAGCAGAGCAGGGGGAGTACCGATCCGGGCCTGGCGGCCAGCGCCCGAAGTATGCTGATGAATCTGTACGTGATGCAGGGGGAGCTGGACAAGGCCCTGGCGATCCTGGATGAGGAGCCGGAAGCAAAGATCAATGCGGAGATGGCCCGGGCCAACATCCTTCTGCGAAAGGGGGAGCTGGACGAGGCGGAGAAGCGGTATCAGACGGGACTCTGGCTGGCTGCCCGGGACGCAGCGATGAATCTGATAGGCCTGCACCATACCGCTCTCCGGCGGGGGAACAAGGAGACGGCCCTGGAGCTGCTGGAGCAGGCCATGGAGGTGGAGCGGGTGCTGCGCGTCGATGAGCTGGACGGCGGCGCGGGCTCCCTGCTGCGGCTGCTGCGCGCGGAGGTGCTGTGCCAGGAGGGACGGCTGGACGAGGCGATGGAGGACCTGACGGGCTATGTGGAGGGAAGCCTGGCCCGATGGGCGGAGCTGAGCGGGGGAGACGGGATCAGGAGCGCGTTCTATGACAAGCTGAACGTCCGCGCCTCCGGGATATCCACCGCCTATCTGGCGCGAAATCTCCGCACGGTGCTGGAGCAGGGGGAGTCGGCGGGCCTCCTGGGGGATCGGGAGGATTTCCGGGCCCTGCTGGCCCGGCTGGCGGAGCTGGAAGCGAAATAGAAGAAGGACCGCACGCAGAACACGTGCGGTCCTTACAGGTTTTTCAGATATCGCTCCACTTTGGAACCGGAAACGTCCGCCTGCAGAAGCAGGCGGGCGTTTTCAGCGGGGTCTTACCCCCGGACGCTCATGACGTTCAGGACCAAGGTCAGAACGATGAACACGGCGCCGATCCACTTGGTTGCCTTTGCAAGCTTGGCATCGAAGGTCTTGGCCTTGCCCTTGGACATAAAGGTGTCGGCCACACCGCCGATGGCGCCGCTGAGACCGGCGCTTTTGCCGGACTGGAACAGCACCGCCAGAATGACCACCAGGCCGCACAGCAGCTGCAGGATCGTAACAAACAGGGTCATGGGAACATACCTCCAAGAATTTGATGGAAGCGCCGACGCGCAAAATTCCATTCCACAGGATATACAGTATACCACACCTTGTCCCATATTTCAAGAGAAAAGGGGAGTGGATCCATGAAAATTTATTTGCCCAGCTTCTTTTGGAGCTGGTCCGGATTCATAGCGCAGTGGAGCGCGGTCTCCGTGGTGATGCGCCCCGCCTTGTAAAGCCGGAGGATGGATTCGTCCATGGCAATCATGCCCTCTGCCGCGGAGGTCTGGATGACAGAATCGATCTGATGGATGCGGCTGTCCCGGACCATGGTGCGCACGGCGTTGTTCAGATGCATGATCTCAAAGGCAGGGACCAGCCTGCTGTCCACAGTGGGCAGCAGCTGCTGGCTGATGACCGTCTTCAGCACCTGGGCCAGCTGGATGCGGACCTGCTGCTGCTGGGAGGGGGGGAAGACGTCAATAATCCGGTCGATGGTGTTGACCGCGCCCACCGTATGCAGGGTGGAGATCACCAGATGGCCGGTCTCCGCCGCCGTCATGGCGGTCTGGATGGTCTCCAGATCCCGCATCTCTCCCAGAAGGATCACGTCCGGGGCCTGCCGGAGGCTGGCCCGCAGGGCGGTGACGTAGCTGGAGGTATCCATGGCCAGCTCCCGCTGGCTGATGATGCTCTTGTCGTTGCGGTGAAGATATTCGATGGGGTCCTCGATGGTGATGATGTGGGCGTTCCGGCTGCGGTTCACCGCGTCTACCACGCAGGCCAGCGTGGTGGATTTGCCGCCGCCGGCGGGACCGGTGACCAGCACCATGCCGCGGGTCATATTGGCGATCTTCATGACCTCCTCGGGGATATCCACCTCCCGCCAGTCGGGGATGCCGAAGCTCACGATACGGATCACCGCCGCCAGGGAGCCTCTCTGCCGGTAGGTGTTCACCCGGAACCGGGCCATGCCGGTGACGGACAGGGAGAAATCATCGTCTCCCACGGACATGCACCGGTCGATGGGCCGGTGGGCCATGCCGTACAGGTCCCGGACCAGGGACTCCGAATCCTCCGGCATCAGGCGGCCCTCCTTCAGGGGGACAATCTCGCCCTCCCGCTTGACAGATACCGCTTTGCCCGCCACAATAAACAGGTCAGAGGCGCCCTGTTCTACCGCCTGCTGTAAGTATGTCTGGACGTTTTCCATGTTATGCGCTCCTTTGTTTTCGTATACTGGGCTGCTCAGGTGCCGTCCCAGACATTGAGATACTCCTCCGGCTCCCATTCGCCGGTGTAGATAGTGCGCCAGCGGATAATCTCGCAGGGACTTCCTGCCTGCACGCGCACCGCCGCGTCCAGGGCCAGATCCTCGCCGATGGGCACGGTAAAGGACGCCACGTTCCCGGACCAGACGACGGCCGCGTCCGCCGGCTCCTCGCCCTTTTGCAGGGCCGCCGCGATCTCTACCGCCCGGCGGTCCGCCTCGTAGTAGTCCGCCGCGCTCCGGGCGGTCATTTCTGCCAGCTTCGCCTCCCGGTCCGCCGTGGCCAGGGTCAGCACCGCGAATACCGCAAGACACAGCACGCAGAAGATCATCACGAGGCTCACCGCCCCGGATACGCCTCCGCCCCGCTTCATGACGCCACCTCCAATGCCGCGATCTCCCAGAAAAGAAATGTTGTTCCTGTGGTCTCCTTTTCAGTCCGGTCATAGCGCTGTACCGACAGGGAAGCGCCTGTATAGCCGTCCTCCGGCCTGAGGGTCAGGGCGATGTCAAAGGCGCTCTCAGCACCTGCGTCCAGCTTGTGCCAGCTCTGGTCATAGGAGATGAACAGGGTGGTATCCCCAATGATCTGCCCACCGGTCAGCTCCGCCGTCTTCTCCAGGTCGCCGCCAACGGCCTTGAAGCACTCCGCAGCGCTCCTGGCCTCCGCCACGGCTCGGTTGAGGTCGGCGCTGTCCTGGCTCATGACCTCCGAGCGGACGAACAGGCCCACGCAGATGGCTGCGCACAGGGAGAACACCCCCACCGCGATGAGAAGCTCTATGGCGAACAGGCCCGAACGGGTCGGTTTGATTCGTTCCATGCTCATCCCTCACTCCTCATATAGACATCGGCGGTCCGGGCCATCCCATCCGGGCCGGTCAGCACCAGCCGCAGCAGGCCCGGGGCGGGCTCGGATACCTCCAGTGCCTGAGCGGGGGAGACGGGCTCGCCGAATTTCGCGTCCTGTTCCCAGCCCTTTTCACACAGCATCTCCATCAGATAGCCGTCGTAGACGTATAAAATGGTTTCATAGGTCAGCCCGTCCACCTCTTCATACAGGAAGACGGCTCCGCCGTCCCCATACGTACCGGCCTCCGCCATGCCCCGCTCGTCGCAGCCGTGGAGCCGGGCGGTAACATAGCTGAGACTGACCCGGGACTGGCTGCTCTCCTCCACCCGGTCCGCCACCCGGCGGTATACCCCCGCTCCGGCGGCAAGACTCAGCAGCAATGTCACGCCGAATACGCACGTCAGCGCCAGGGCGGCCAGAGTCCCCGCGCCGCTCTGTCTCCTCATGATCCTTCCACCAGCCTTTCCACAACGGTGACGGTGGGCCGGATATTGGAGGCAAAGATGTCGTAGAAGACAGCGTACTTCTCCTCATCGATGGCCAGTCCGCTCTTCGCCTTCAGGTCCTCATAGGTGGCGGGGTAGACCCCTTCCAGGGAGTAGCAGCTGACCACGGCCCGGTCCACCGCCTCCTGGGCCATCCGCAGACCCTCCTGCCGGGACACCTGAGCCGCCTCCCGGACGCCCCTGACCATCCAGACCGCCACCGCCGCGAACAGCAGCAGTCCCAATACCAGGGGGATCCATCCGCCCCGATTGGCGTACTTCCGTTTCTTCATGGGCACCGCCTTATCCGATGGTGGACAGCAGCCCCATCAGCGGCAGCATCACGCTCAGAAGGATGACCCCCGCCAGGGCGCTGGTGATGACCACAATGGCGGGCTCGATGGCTCCCACCGTCCGGTCGATCCGCCGCAGGCTCTCCTCCTCCTGGCGCTGGGCCAGGTCCTCCAGGGTGTCGGGGAGGGAACCGGTCTGCTCCGCCAGCTTCAGGAGCCGGCAGTCCCGGCCGGAGAACAGGCCGCTGCCCGCCAGGGCGTCGGCGGGGCTGCCGCCCTCCTCGATCTCCTTCCGGCACCGCTCCGTCTTCTCGTCAATCTCCTTCGCGCCGCCGCAGAGCTTGGCGGACAGGGCCACGGATTCCTCCATGCTCAGTCCGCTGGCAACCGCCATGGACATGGAGGAGGCGAACCGCGCCGCCGCCATTTGGCCCAGGATGCCCCGCCCGCCGAAGGACCGGCGGAACCCGGCGGCGAACTTCTCCCGCAGGGCGGGGACCAGGGCAACCACCAGCGCTGCTGCGGCGGCAGCCACCAGCACCACGGCGATGCCGGTGCCCGCCTTGGCCAGCACGGCCCCGGCGTTCATCATGCCCGTAGCCACCGCGCCCATGCGGACGCCCAGCTGAGCGAAGACCCGGTCAAAGACCGGCAGGACCTGTGTGACCAGCAGAATCACCACGGCCACCATCACGGCAAACAGCGTAACAGGCACCGCCACGGCGCCGCGGATATCCGCGGCCATCCGCAGCTGGCGGTCATAGTGGCGCTGAAGGGAGAGCAGGACGTCCTCCAGCCGCCCGGTCTCCT
>JAAZZJ010000026.1:11148-13857 GCA_014237695.1 Oscillospiraceae bacterium
GGGACACCATGTCGGTCATATACGCAGGGAAAGCCCCTGTCTCCCGCAAAGCGGAAGCCAAAGGCAATCCCTCCTCTGTTGACCGGCACAGCGCTTCCAGCCAGGACCGGGTATCCGGGTCCGTCTCGTCCTCCCGCAGCATGGTCAGGCCCTCGGCAAGGGGTATGCCGGTGCGGACCAGCTGATGAAGCTCCCGGCAGAAAATCGGGAGATACTGGGCAGGGACGCGCAGTCGTTTCATATGCAGTTTCCTCCGAATCGATCAATAGAAGTATTTTTCCTTGTAGTTCGCGCTGTTGTTGATGAATTGCATGATCGAGTTGCTCTGCTTGCCGCTGGAGGCGTAGGTGGGATCCATCAGCTTCCAGATCTTGCCGTCGAAGTAGATCATGCCTTCCACCCAGCCGCCTTCCTCGCTCCACACGTTGATCCACGCGTGATACACGCCCTGACTGGTATAGCCCACCACCAGCTTCACAGGTACGCCCTGGCTGCGCAGCATGGAGGCCATCAGGGCGGCGTAGTCGAAGCAGATGCCCTTCTTTTCCGCCATGACGCTGTCCACGTCGGGGAGATAGCCGGGCTGGACAGTCTTTGCCCTGTTGAAATCATAGGTCAGATTGGTGACCACCCACTCGTAGACCAGACCCACCTTGCTCAGATTGTCCAGAGCCGTACCGGTCTCGGCCTCCTTCGCGGAGATCAGGGACTGTGCCATGGAGACCACCTCGGAGTCCTCCGTGAAATTCACATACTGATTGGGGCGGAGGAAGGGGGCGAACTCGTCAGTGAGCTGTGCGTTAACGCTGGCGGACAGAACGGTGGAGTATTTGGTGCCGGAGATATTCTTATGTACGGTGATATTGTACTCTCCGTTGCCGTCGGACAGAGGCAGCACATCATACTCCCCGTCGGTGCGGAGATAATACTGGTACTGATTCTTTTCCTGGGGCGTGTAGGTAGGCCCCTTGATGACTACCATGATCTTGGGGCTGCCGCCGCCGGTCCACCTGACCATCACGTAGCCGTCCTTGGCGTTGGAGTAGTCGATCTCGGCGAAATCGTTTTTCTCCACGGAGGTGCCGGAAGCGGAGGGATTGAGAACGAAGCCGGCAGGGGGAAGCCCTCCCAGAGGCACGCCCATATCCTCCAGAATAACGCCCAATCCGCTTTCGTCACCGCTGACGTCCTCCCCGGGGGCGGCGCAGCCGCAGGCCATGCCCAGCAGCAGCGCCAGAGCCAGCAAAGCGCTGAACCATTGTTTCTTCATGATTGCATCACACCATCCTAAAAATCGTTCTCTTTGTGCTTGTTGGTCACATGGATGTGACCTGACATGCTTTTCAAACCAATCCATGTTATTGATACTATACCACGGTTTCCCTGCCTTGTCAAGGGCCGGACAGAGATTCTCGCCAAAATTACGGCGTCCGAAAGCGCCGTTCCAGTCACAAGCCGGAAATAATGCGTCTCTTTTTTGGCGCCTTTTGAGCGAAACGCTGTTGATACATCCCTCCGGCAGTTTCCGCAAAACCAGGTTGAAGCGGTAATTGCTGTGTGCTATAATCGATTCATCAAGTCAGGATATGAAAAACGATTTCTTCCCACAGTGATTTTTGGTTGGGAAGCATTGCCCCGGATGAGTATTTGGGGGCTCTGCCATATTTCAAAAATATGCGGCAGCACTTACCCGGCAGGAGTTTCTCCTTCCGGAATTGCTTTTTTTCTCCGTTTATGGCATAATAAAGAAAATGCCGGAGGCATAGGCCCTCCGGCGGCAAAAGAGAAGGGACGTGATGCGCCGTGAGTTCCAAGCCGATTCTGAAGATCCGTATGCTGGGCGGGTGTTCCCTGACTTACGGGGACAAAACCATTGGAGACGCCAACTACCACCTGAAAAAACCCTGGATGCTGCTGGCCTATCTGATTGTCTTCCGCAACCGGGCCATTCCTGTGGACGAACTCATCAACCTGCTGTACCCCGGAGAGCAGGGGAAAAGTCCTCAGGGGGCTCTGAAGACCCTGGTTTACCGGGTGCGGGAGCTGCTGGAGGAGCTGGGCCTGCCGGAGAGCAGGGATATGATCCTGGTCACCCGGGGGTCCTACGCCTGGAATGCCGGGGTGCCCATCCAGATGGATATGGAGCTGTTCGAGCTGGCCTGCCAGCGGGCCGGGACTGCCTGGCTGCTGCCGGAGGAGCGCCTGGAGACCTGCATGAGCGCCCTGGCCCTCTACCGGAACGATTTCCTCTCCAAGGCCATGGGGGAGAGCTGGGTCAGGCCTCTGGCGGACTATTACCACACCATGTATGTGCGTCTGGTGCAGACCACCGTGGGACTGCTGTCCTCCCAAGGACGGTGGGAGGACATGATAAATGTCTGCGGCCGGGCCATTCAGATCGACAGCTATGAGGAGAGCTTCTACTACCACCTCATCCGCGGCCTGGTCCAGACGGGACAGGCCCGGCAGGCTCTGGAGCGGTACAAGCGGATGTACAGCCTCTTCTACACCCAGCTGGGCGTCACACCCACGGCGGAGGTCACCGAGCTGTACCAGGAGATCAGCCGGGCGTGCAGCCATGGAGCGGCGGGGGAGACGGATCTGGCGGCCATCAGCCGCCTCCTGCTCCGGGAGGAGCGGCTGACGGGGGCCTTCTTCTGTGAGCCGGAGGTCTTTACAGACATCTACAACCTGGAGGCCCGCTCCATC
>JAAZZJ010000026.1:13867-14110 GCA_014237695.1 Oscillospiraceae bacterium
CGCAGCGTGAACCTGGGGATGATCTCCGCCTCCATGCGTGACGGGTCCACGGCACCCCTGCGGCTGCTGAACAGCTACATGGAGAAGCTGGAGGACTGCATCCAGGCCACCCTGCGCCGGGGGGATGTGGTGACCCAGTACAGCGCCAGCCAGTATCTGCTGCTGCTCCCTGCTCCCAGTCCGGAGAAGGGGCAGCTGGCCCTGGACCGCATTCTTGCGAACTTTACGGAAAAATATCCGCGC
>JAAZZJ010000270.1 GCA_014237695.1 Oscillospiraceae bacterium
TTTGGTTACTTTTGCCGCGCGGCAAAAGTAACCGCAGGGTCCGGGGGCGCGCAGCCCCCGGGCTGTCAATAAGAAAACGGCATAGGCGGCGCTCCGCGCCGCAGAAGAGAGGAAACAATGAACGAGAGCTATTCTGCCTCCTACGCCGCAGCCGGCGTAGACATCACCGCCGGCTACCGGGCGGTAGAGCTGATGAAACAGCATGTAGCCCGTACCATGACCGCCGGGATGGCGGAAAATATCGGCGGTTTCGGCGGACTTTTTGCATTGGATACCACCGGGATGCAACACCCCTGTCTGGTCTCCGGTACCGACGGCGTCGGTACAAAGATCCGTATCGCTCAGCTGATGGACAGACACGACACCATCGGCATCGACTGTGTGGCCATGTGCGTCAACGACATCATCTGCTGCGGCGCGAAGCCCCTGTTCTTCCTGGACTACATCGCCTGCGGCAAAAACATCCCGGAAAAGATCGCCGCCATCGTGGCAGGCGTAGCCGAGGGCTGCGTCCAGTCCGGGGCCGCTCTGGTGGGCGGCGAGACCGCCGAACACCCCGGCATGATGGCCGAGGACGATTACGATCTGGCGGGCTTCACCGTGGGTGTGGTGGACCGTGAGAAGGTCATCGACAAGAACAGGACTGCACCGGGAGATGCCATCATCGCCCTGCCCTCTGCCGGGGTACACTCCAACGGCTTCTCTCTGGTGCGCCGGGTGTTCAACATTGAACACGCCCACCTGGATACCCCCATTGAGGCCCTGGGCGGCAAGGGGCTGGGCGAGGTGCTGCTGGCGCCTACGCGCATTTACGTCAAGCCCATCCTGACCCTGCTGGAGCAGGTGGAGGTCCATGGAATCTCCCACATCACCGGCGGCGGCTTCTATGAGAATATCCCCCGCTCCATCCCGGACGGACTGGGCGCGAAAATCGAGAAGGCCGCCCTGCGCACTCCGCCTATCTTTGACTTTATTGCCCAGAGCGGAAATATTCCTGAGAGGGATATGTTCAACACCTTCAACATGGGTGTGGGCATGAGCGTCACCGTCTCCAGAGAGCAGGCGGACAGGGCTCTGGCCGTCCTACGGGAACAGGGCGAGGACGCCTACATTATGGGTGAGATCGTCTCCGGAGAGGAGAAGATGGTCCTATGCTGACCGCCCGGATCGCCGTGATCGTCTCCGGCGGCGGCACCAATTTACAGGCGCTCATCGATTCCCAGGGACGGGGGGAGCTGAAAAGCGGCTCCATCGCTCTGGTGATTGCCGACAAGGCAGGCATCGGGGCTGTCGGACGGGCGGAAGCCGCCGGGATCGACTGTGTGCCGATCCTTCGCAGGGAACCGGGCTTTGAGGAACAGGTCCTGACTGCGCTTACGGAATATAACATCGACATGGTCGTTCTGGCAGGCTTCCTGGGGATCCTCTCCGGCGGCTTCGTTCAGAAATTTCCCGGCCCCATCATCAACATCCACCCCGCTCTGATCCCCTCCTTCTGCGGGAAAGGCTTCTATGGCCTGCGGGTCCATCAGGCGGCACTGGACTATGGCGTGAAGGTGACGGGGGCCACCGTCCACTATGTCAACGCGGTGGTCGATGGCGGACAGATCATCGCCCAGAAGGCGGTGGACGTCCTCCCCGGTGACACACCGGAGATCTTACAGCGCAGAGTTATGGAGCAGGCCGAATGGGTCCTGCTGCCTCAGGCGGCGGAACTGGTTTCCGCACAAATCATACGCGAAAAGGAGTCAAACATATGAAACAGGACCTTTGCGCGCTGCTGCGCGGGAACAGCTATCCGGGCCGGGGCATCATGCTGGGCCGCAGCGCCGACAACAAATCTGCCGTTATCGCCTATTTTATCATGGGCCGCAGCGAGAACAGCCGCAACCGCGTCTTCGAGGAGACGGAGGACGGCATCCGCACAAAGGCCTTTGACGAGAGCAAAATGACAGACCCCTCCCTTATTATCTATCACCCTGTCCGGCGGCTGGAGAGCGGCCTGACAATCGTCACCAACGGCGACCAGACCGACACCATCCGGGACATGCTGGCGCAGGGCCACTGCTACCGCCACGCCCTGAATACCCGGACCTTCGAGCCTGACGGTCCCAACTGGACCCCCCGCATCTCCGGCGTGGTGAAGCCGGATGGCAGCTACAACCTGTCTATCCTCAAGAGCATGGACGGCGATGAGAGCTGCTGCTGCCGGTACTTCTTCGAATACGATGCGCCTGTGGCCGGGACGGGCCATTTTATCAGCACCTATCGGGGAGACGGCAGCCCGCTGCCCTCCTTCGCCGGAGAGCCTATTCCGGTCGATGTTGCCGCCACAAATGCCTCCACACTGGCAAGGGAGCTGTGGGAGAGTCTCAACGCTGAGAATAAAGTCTCGCTGTTTGTGCAGTTCCGCAGTCTGGCGGGTAGCTACTGTGAAACCTCTATCATCAACAAGAACGGTTAAAGGAGATCCACCATGGAACGAAACCGCGACGGCTATACCTCCCCACTGTCCACCCGGTACGCCAGTAAGGAGATGCAGTATCTCTTCTCCGACAACAACAAGTTCCGGACCTGGCGGAAGCTGTGGATTGCCCTGGCAAAGGCTGAGCATCAGCTGGGGCTGAATGTGACCCGGGAGCAGATCGATCAGCTGGAGGCCCATGCGGACGAGGTGAATTACGATGTAGCCGAAGCCAGGGAGAAGCTGGTCCGTCACGATGTCATGAGCCACGTCTACGCGTACGGCCAGCAATGTCCCGATGCCGAGGCCATTATCCATCTGGGGGCTACCTCCTGCTACGTGGGGGACAACACCGATATTCTGATCCTCCGGGATGCCTGCGGTCTGGTGCTGCGCAAGTGCGCGCAGGTATTGCGGAACCTCTCCGCCTTTGCGGAGCAGTATAAGGCGCTGCCCTGTCTGGCTTACACCCACCTTCAGCCCGCCCAGCTGACCACCGTGGGCAAGCGGGCAACACTGTGGATGAACGAGCTGGTGATGGACGTTGAAAATCTGGAGTTCCAGGTGCGCCAGCTCCGCCTCCGGGGGGCCAAGGGCACCACGGGCACGCAGGCCAGCTTTATGGAGCTGTTCGAGGGAGACGAGGAGAAGGTCAGGAAACTGGAAGCTCTGGTGGCGGAGCAGATGGGCTTTGAAAAGTGCGTGGCCGTCTCCGGCCAGACCTATTCCCGGAAGACGGACGCCTACGTGCTTGCCGCCCTCTCCGGCGTGGCACAGTCCGCCTGCAAGTTTGCCAACGATCTGCGGATTCTCCAATCCTTCGAGGAGATGGAGGAGCCCTTTGAGAAAAATCAGATCGGGTCTTCCGCCATGCCCTACAAGCGCAACCCCATGCGCTCCGAGCGCATCTGCGCGCTGGCCCGGTATGTTATTCAGGACGGGGTGAACCCCGCCATGACTGCCGCTGCCCAGTGGTTCGAGCGGACATTGGACGACAGCGCCAACAAGCGCATCGCCGTGGCGGAGGCGTTTCTGGCGGTGGATGCCATTCTTGAAATTTATATCAATGTCACGGCGGGGCTGGTGGTCTATGACCGGGTGGTTCGCCGCCGGGTGATGGAGAAGCTGCCCTTTATGGCCACGGAGAACATTATGATGGAGGCCGTGAAGCGGGGCGGCAACCGTCAGGAGCTTCACGAGGCCCTGCGGGAGCATTCCCACGCCGCCGCGCGGAAGGTGAAGCTGGAGGGCGGGGCCAACGACCTCATCGACCGCATCGTTGCC
>JAAZZJ010000271.1 GCA_014237695.1 Oscillospiraceae bacterium
CCCAGAATCTGATACTGCTGCTTCAGGTTTTCCTCCGCCGTCATGGAGAGGTAGATGGAGGGCGTCTCCACCACCGCTCCCATGCGGCGGCGGGAGCGGGTGATCTCCCTGCTGTCGTTGGGACAGCCGTAGAGGGTGAAGGTACCCTCCGTGGGCTCCTGGAGGCCGCAGATCAGGCGGATGAGGGTGGTCTTGCCCGCGCCGTTGCGGCCTACGAAGCCGTAGATGGCTCCCTTTTCTACGTGCATGGTCAGGCCGTTGAGGGCCTTTCCGTTCTTATAATGCTTGATTAAGTTGTTTGTTTGAAGGATGTAGTCCATTTTCTTACCTCCTTGATTGGAATACACGTATTTTAGCAGGGGGTGGTTAAGAAAACGGTTAAGGAAATGGTTAAGATTTGGTAAAGAGGTTTAAGAACTTCAAAAGAAGTGGTTCCCATTAAAATTCAATCCTTCTTTGATAGTTCTCCCACCCTGTCCGCAGGGTATCACTAATCTCTTTCCGCAGCCAGTCCGGCTCCAAGACCTGACAGAGCGATACATATTGCAGCGCCCAAAATTTCAGCCCGGCGGCTCCGGTAAACACTGCCGCGTCAAAGGTCCCGTCTCCATTGTCCCGAAGCCGGGTTTCCATGCCGAAGCGGTCCAGCACATCGCTGAGCAAATCACTCTCACAGCGTAACACCGCATGGACGGCCTCGCCAGGAAAGGGGTACACCCGCTCCCGGACATACCGCGCCAGGTCCAGCCCGGCTGGCAGCGGTTCGGCAGGCTGCTCCTCCAGCAGGACCGGGGACTGAATCCGATCCACCCGGTAGTGGCTGATGTCCTCCGCTCCCTGATACCGGCAAATCAGGTAGTAGTTCCCGTTGGCGAAGCACAGGCCGTAGGGCGATACCCGGTAAGGCCGCTCCCGGCGGGGATGGAGGCGCTTGTCCATACCGTACTCCATGTACTGAAACTCCACCTGACAGCGGCGCGAAACAGCCTCCTCCAGCACCTCCACGGACAGGAAAGCTTCATGATTCATGCCACGCCAGGGCACTCCAGCGATGAGAGGACGGCACTGCGCCCGCTGCCAGCGGCTCAGGCCCCGCTGAAGCCTGTCCAACAGCTGTTCACACTGGCGCTGTGAGATGCCCGGAAAGGCAGACACAGCGTCTGACAGCAGCCGGACCTCGGATGGCTCCAGAGAACGGGACAGCAGCCGGTAGCCCTCGCCATCGTCCTGGTACTCCGGAATGTGACAGCCGACAGCCCGCAGCTTATCCAGGGCGGCATATGCCGCCCGGCGGTCGCATCGCAGACCATACTCCGTCCGCAGCAGGCGCAGCAGCTCCCCCATGGCCAGGGCGTGGTCTCCGTCGGTGTGTTCAGAAAGAATCTGATAGACGCGGAAGGGCAGAAGATTCACAGCAAGATCCTTTCGTCCAGCCGCACAGAGATATTGTCCGCATAGGTCAGGGAAAGCCGGTGGGCTACATCATCCAAACCTCCGCCCCGGTTGCTTCCGGTTCGGCCGATCCAGCTGGGGTCAAGGTTGAGACGCAGGATCATGTTGTCCTGCAGCTGCCGTTCTACCTGTTCCACCGTGCGGCGGGCCGCTTCTGAGGACTGTTCCACCGGGTAGCCATCCTTCAGCAGAGTGACCTTGCCAAACAGAATAGTCATATGGTCAAAGAGCCGCTCCACGGCTTGACCCCACTCCCTGCACGCCGCATCTCTTCCGGGTGCGTAAAAGTCATAGGTGGAGTAGAAATCATCAGCCACGAAACAACGCAGATCGGTCAGCCGGTGGGGATTCTTGACCATCCAGTATTTCCTTTCCCGGTAATTTTCCAGGTGATTCCGGTTCCTGCCTGCCATATCGTCGGAAATACCGATATAAAAGGGCCGGTCCGCATCCTGATAGACGTGGAAATATACGCCCAGGCCACTGGCCTCAGATGGAATATTGTTTCCTGCCAGTAACTCCCGCGCGGAGATGCTGTGAAAGATGTGAAGATCGACCATGAAAGTGCCCTCCATTTTCTTGATAGCCTATTCTACCATTTCCCAGCGCAAATAGCAATCACCCCCCTGTACTTGTTTTGGTACAGGGGGGTGTGCTATGCTTGGAACAGACCAGCGGAAAACCAGATCAGAAATGTGGAGGAGTTTTTTATGCGGCGTATTATGATTGACAACCTGACCCTGCTGGTGGGCGGCACCCGGCTGGAACGGGAACAGCAAATGGACAAATTCCAAAACGCCAGTGATTTTATGACAGCGATCATACAGAATATCCGGGAAGATGACAACGGCGGGTTCCTGACACGTCTGCGCACGGTTCCGTGTTTCGCGCTGTCGGAAGTTCAGAGCATCGGCGGAAAACCGGCAACGGAACAGCTGCTGTCCGACCTGCTGATGGACCGCCAGCGGCGGGGACTTCTCACCGTATTGGGAATGGAGTATATTCCCCTGTTTATCAAACAGCTGTATTCCATTCCCTGCGGCCCGATTCCGGCAAAGATCTGCCTGCTGGAACGTGATTTGCGAAAATGCAAATTTCTGGAGTTGTATTTTGATTCCGCTCCGGAGGTGGAAATCATCTGTGATGATTTCCGGCACTTCATGGAGACCCACCAGGTGCAGTGTGTGGTATCTCCTGCCAATGCCTTCGGACTGATGGACGGCGGGTATGATCTGGCGATCACCGAGTGGTTTGGGGACCAGCTGCAAAAGCGGGTACAGCAGTATATCATCCATCATTTTTACGGTGAACAGCCGGTGGGGACCAGCTTTTTGATCGATGCAGGAAAAGACGGCCAGTCGCTGATCCATACGCCCTCCATGCGCACACCCCAGCGGATTTTAGACCCGCAGGTCATCTATCAATGTATGCGGACAACCCTGATGTGTGCGGCGGAGTACAGTATCGAAAGCATCGTTATCCCAATGTTTGGAGGTTTGACGGGCGGAGTGCGCCCCCAACTGGTTGCGGATATGATGTGGAGGGCTTACCGGCAGCTGAAAAATCCACCGGAAAGGATCGATTGGAATGATGTGGAAGAAATTAAAATCATTCTTTAGAAAACCAGCGCGCAAACGGGTCCTCAACAAAGAGGGCTTTGAGCGGTTAGAGCAAAAGTTCATCGAGAATACGGGCCTTATTAACGTAGACTATGCTGATGTGCAGATCCTTCGAAAAGACGAGGCAGCTTTTCTCTGGGAAAGCCCCCCTTGCACATCAATGGATGAAATGATAAGCCTGGCCCCGCTGGCAGCGGCGGAAATGGCTCCAGAGCGGGGACGGAAGATCGTGTCCGTATTGCTATATTGCAATTTGCCCTGGGAGGCGGATATTGAAAGCCTTGATGCAATATGCAGCGCAATTCAGAGAACGATCCCAGAAGATGCGGATATTGTATTCGGCTGTGAATTTGGCGAGGAATGCAGTTTCCTGCTGGCCACTTCTGAGGGAAAATGTGGTTCAAAACCTTTTGATGCCGCACATGATCGATCTGTCATGGATGAACGCTATGAAGACTGAAAGCATTTTTGAAAAAATTCCCGGTTTGAACATGCCAGGCCTGATCCTGCTGGCCGCTCGGCTTGGGATGGGCACCCGGCAGGAACAAAGTTAAAATAAGAAAAGAGCCCCCGCCGCCCCGCAGGAGCGGTACGGAACATTCTTTGACGAAGGAAGAAGAAAAAAGCGGTGCGGTCCGCGGGGCGTCAAATCATTCCGCCAGCTTGAAGCC
>JAAZZJ010000272.1:0-346 GCA_014237695.1 Oscillospiraceae bacterium
AGATCACAACCCTGTCCGCCTGCCAGTCCTCCCTGCAAAAACGCATCAGCTCCAGGCGGCACAGCACGACAAGGCACATCAGCCCGGAGAGCAGCTGGGCCAGCACCGTGGCCCATGCGGCCCCGGCTACGCCCCACTGGAAGCCGACCACAAACAGCACATCCAGACCTACGTTCACCACGGCGCTGACAACCAGGATCACCAGCGGCGATACGCTGTCCCCCAACGCCCGCAGGATACCTGAGAGCATATTGTAGCATACTGCTGCCGCCGTCCCGGCAAAAATGATCCGGATATACAGCAGTGCGTCCTCAAAAATGTCCCCCGGCGTACGCATGACCTCCAG
>JAAZZJ010000272.1:356-3728 GCA_014237695.1 Oscillospiraceae bacterium
GGAACCCAGGAGGCTTAATACGGTGATAAGCAGCGAGGAGGCGGCGGCCAGATAGGCGGCGTTGGCGGCGGTTCGGCGGACGCCGGAATAGTCCCCCGCGCCGAAGCGCTGGGCAATGAGGATAGCATAACCGTGGGTCAGTCCGGTGATGAACCCCAGCACAAAAAAGTATACGGCCTGGGTGGACCCCGCCGCCGCCAGAGCGTCCACTCCTACGGCGCGGCCCAGCACCATGGCATCTGCCACGGAATACAGCTGCTGAAACAGATTCCCCAAAAAGATTGGAACGGCAAAACCCACGATCAGCTTCATGGGACTGCCTGACGTCATATCGCGCACCATCACCGGAAGCCTCCTCTCCCTGCCGCACTCGCCCGTGATGGTATCACATTTGTCCGCCGCCGTCAAGGCGCACAGTCAAATTTCAGCCGCTTATGGGAACCCCTCCTTATGACAGATCCATGAACCGCTCCGCCCCCCGGGTGTGGAGCCAGCGGCGCAGCAGGAGGCAGGCCAGCAGCAGCACGGCGGCGCATCCCGCCAGCGCCGGCATCTCGCCCACAACGCCCGTCAGGGCCCAGACCGCCCCGCCGCAGGCCAGCGCCCCGATCATGCCGCCGAAGGTGGAGAGCATGGCGGCGGCGGACTGCTTGACCACCACCATGTCGTTCACCGCGTCCAGCTTGGGAAACAGCAGATTGACCGCCAGTCCCATGAGGGCCATGAATCCGGCGAAGGCCAGGGCGAACAGTAGCAGCACGGCCCCCTCCGCCAGGGACATCTTCAATCCCCAGACCAGCCCCAGCGTGCATACCAGCAGGCACGGGACGGTCAGCAGCAATTGAAATGCCGCCTTTCCGTCCAGCACCTCCCGGGTGCTGACGGGAGCTTCTTTCAGGATCCACAGATTTTGCCCCTCCAGGCTGACGGAGGAACCGGTGACGGCCGCAGTGGAGAGCGTGAAGCTCATTGCCGCTGCCGCCAGAGTCAGCAGAGGGAACTCTCCCAGCCCCGCCAGAGCCAGCTGCTCCCGCAGGCTGCCGCCCATAACCGCCGCCGCAATACCGGCGGCCACCAGCAGGATGAGGCCGATGCCGGTATTGAAGAGGTAGATAGGCGTCCCGAAGTACCGGGCGGCTTCTTTGCGCAGCAGGGCCTTCCGCCGTCCCGCCGCCCGGAGGCGGCCCAGGCGGTAGGACGGACGCTTTCCGTGGCTGCGGAGTCCGGTGAGTACCTGCTGATAGTTTTTGGCAAACAGCCACACCGTCAGCAGGACGGGAGCAGCGTTCAGCAGGCAGAACATGACCAATGTCTCCCAGTCGCCGCATACTCCCTTCTGGAACAGCAGAAACGGAATACCCCAGCCGGTGAACGCGCCTTGGATATTCATCCCCATTGTCCCGGCGGCCAGAGTGCCGGCCGCCATGTTTATCTGGAAAACCAGGAAAAACACCCCAGCCATCAGCAGGGCATACAGCAGCAGGCTGACCGCTTTCCTGTTGGCAAACCGTCCTCCCAGCCAGCTCAGCAGAAATCCCGCCGCCAGACTCAGCACGGTGGGGAGCATTGCAAGGAAGATGGCGCCGGTGAGCAGCCGGATGATGAACAGCACGCCGCCCGCTCCGCCGAACCACAGCCATGCCGCCCCGGCGGGCAGCATCAGAAAGGCGCAGAAAGCCAGATTTTCCACATACAGCGCCGTCAGCTTGGCCAGCATCACCGCAAAGGCGCTCACCGGCATGGACAGCAGCAAATCCCCGTCCCGGCCCCCAAAAACCACCCCCTGAGCGGCAAAGGCGGTAAACACCAGTCCCATAATGACCGCCATGGCGGGCATCAGCAGCAGAAGCACCTCCAGACAGCCCGCCCCGGCCAGCTGTCCCCCAAGGGAAAAGCTGTACATGCCGGAAATATACAGGCACAGCGCTGCCATCAGCGCCAGAGCCGCCCAGCCGGAGACCGCCTTCCTGCGGCTGCCTCCTATCCGAAAGGAGACCAGCAGCGCACGAAGCTGCACCCGCGCCAGGATCAGAAACTTCCTCATGCTTCCGCTCCTTTCTCCGCCATGCCCAGGAACACGTCCTCCAGACTGGAATCGCCCACCACTTCCTCCGTAGGGCCGTACCGGACCAGCTGGCCGTCCTTGATGATGGCGATGGTGTCGCACATCTTCTCTGCAACTTCCAGCACATGGGTGGAGAAGAATACCGCGCCTCCGGCCCCGCACAGCTCCCGGAGATAGCCCTTGAGCAGATGGGACGCCGCCGGGTCCAGCCCCACGAAGGGCTCGTCCAGCACCAGCAGCTTGGGCTTGCGGATGAGGGCGGAAATGATGGCCAGCTTCTGCTTCATGCCATGGGAGTAGCTGGCGACGGCGCTGCCCAGATCCTTGGTCAGGTCAAAGGCCCCGGCATAGAGCCCCACCCGCTCCTCCCGCTGCCGGGCGGGAATGCCGTACAGATCGGCGATAAAGTTCAGATACTCGATGCCGCTCATGAATTCATAGAGATCCGGATTGTCGGGAAGGAAGGCGGTGACCGCCTTGGCTGCCACAGGGTCGGCGCGGACGTCGTGGCCGTCAATGGTGATGGTTCCCTGGGTGAAGCTCATTACCCCCGCCACCGCCCGGAGGGTGGTGGTCTTGCCCGCGCCGTTGTGTCCGATGAAGCCGCACAGCTCCCCCGCGGGGATGTGCAGTGACAGGTCCTTCACGGCGGTTTTGCCGCCGGGGTAGGTTTTTGTATAGTGAGATATGGTCAGCATGGAAAAGCCCTCCTTTGCTTTCTTCCTCTTTGTCATACACCATCCACCCGGAGGAAAGTCAAGTCCTTTTTGCAATTTTCTTCGACATCAGAAACCTTCCGCCGGGTGGAACCTTTCCGGAGCGCCGGTATCCGGGCAAAAGAGCGGCGAAAAAGGCTGGCAAAAAAGACGGAAATGTCAATAGTAAATGCGAAAAAATATAAAATTTTTTTCAAAGCGTCGAAAGATACTCTTTGAACACAATTTCAGACGTTTTCCAGCCTAAAATTTTCCGCGGGTATCGTGCAATCCACCTTTCCGCACGCTTGACCTCTGCGGCGGTCACTTTCCCGAAATCGGTTCCTTTCGGGAAGTGCCGCCGTATCATTTTATTTTCGTTTTCATTGCTCCCCCGTTCGTAACTGCTGTACGGGTGGCAAAAGTAAACCTTTGTTCTCTTCTTCTTGCAAAGTGCTGAACGCTCCAACCCCTCCACGTCGGCAAACTCCCCGCCGTTGTCAACGGTGATCGTTCGGAAGATTTGCCGGAAACGGCGCGAACCGAAACGGCGTTCTATCCGGTCAAGGGCGGCAATGACGCTTTCCCGCGTCCTGTCCGGCATAAGTTCCA
>JAAZZJ010000273.1 GCA_014237695.1 Oscillospiraceae bacterium
GTTCAGGCCGGCGCGCTTGATGTCTTGCTCCAAAATCTCAATAGGGCATTCAACGCGCCTGATTTCTACCGGACCGCTGGCCGTGCTGGAGTGTTCCAGCGCCGTAATCGCTGACCTCACCTCCGCCGGTTCTGCCGGGAAATGGATAGGGACCTCGGAATCATTTTCTCCCTTGGAGATGTACAACACCATCATACCATTCCCCCCCATCTGCGGTCCCTGCTCCCGCTGAAACTGTTCCGCTCGTCCGGCTGATCCACATTGACCTCCGGCCCTCCCTATGTTCATCACCTCCGGTCCGTACCTTGCGATGAGCGCCGCGCAGAGAATCAGCAGCAGGGTGTCATCGCTGACAAGTTCCGCGTCCGCCAGTTCCTCCGATGTAACGCCCAGAGCGCCTGCGGACAATCCTTTTGCCGTCCGGTAGAGGACATAGTCCTGAATACTGGCATCCCCCAGCCTGACTCCGGCAAAGTCGATCTGTCCGGGTGTGACCGCCGCAAGGGTGCGCTGCCAGAGCGGGGCGCTGGCGGAAAGCAGATATACCGCCGCCAGCCAGCGGCTGCTGACGCTCTCCTTCTCACCCCTCGTCATCTCCAGCATCCGCATGATGTGGAGCCGGTCCGCAAAATGGAATCCCCCGGCCCGGCCAGCGATGCCCATGGTCCTCTGTTTCAGCCCAAGGTGCTTCCATGGCCGGACTGTCTCGGCAGCCAGCTCCGCCACAGTTACCATCCCCGCCTGCAGCCGCTTTGTGAGGTGGAGGCACGTCAGTCCCTGATGGCTCTGGCGGCGGTGCTTGACGCAGGCACGACAGTCTGCCGCCGTCTGGACGCTGTATCGGCAGAGAATTGCGTTGCCCGAGCTACGGGGAGCGAAGTTAGGCGGCAGCGCCATCATCCGCTCCAAGTTCGCCACCGGAGTATTACACATAAAATATTTTCCCATTTTAACATCCTCCGTTGTACAAATAAAAAAGCGGGGCCTGTATTTTCATGCCGCCATCCGGCGGCCACAGGCCCCGCTCTTTTTTATATTTATTTTGGTATTCTTCGCAGGTACGGCTTTTGAACAGAGACTTCCGATTCACTCATCGGGCGAATGCATTTTGTTCCCTCTGCAATTTCTGATCAAATATCCGCTCTTTTCTATTGTTGATTGGAAAAGGACTCATGTACCTTTTATTGGCTACATGAGTCCTTCTTCTTGGTGGAGATAAGCGGGATCGAACCGCTGACCTTGAATGCCATTCAAGCGCTCTCCTCAATTAGCTATATTCTACCCCATATAATCATGAGAATGCATTTGAACTTTGCAACTTTTTTAGCTTAAAAATGCCTGTGCCCCTTTTAAATCAACCATTCTCAAAATGGGCACAGGCCAATATAGGAGTTTCCATACATCTGCAAGAGAATTTTTGTGTTTGTTCATTACCGACAAAATTGGTCAACATATTTTGTGTGGTATGCCGTATGCCTGTTGGGATAATAAACCTTGGAATACCGCAGTGCCCTTTTCTCCATTTCGCCAAATCAGGGGTTCAAGTCACCTCAGCTTCTGGAAAAAGCCGATTGGCATCTGTCGGCAGAATCTTCAAATTTCGGGGCGCAAAAAGCCCGCAAACAGTTGATACACAAGGCTTTCAGCCTATGGCATCTATACTGTTTGCGGGTTCTGGCACGCCGTGAGGGATTCGAACCCCCGGCCTTCTGGTCCGTAGCTGCTCTCAGGGGTAGCGAATAGAGATTTCTGGTGCTTTCCGACACAATTGCGTTCGAAAGCATATCCTTTCCAGCCCTTTTCCGTCCACTGATTCCACAGGGATTTTTTCCATTCTGGGTCAGATTATGGGTCAGGCATTCAAAATGGCCTCGCAGGCAGATTTCAAAAGCGGGATATCCTGCTCCAACGTATCCCACACAGCACGCACGTCAATAGCGCCATAGGAATGAACGTAAAAATTCCTCGTGTCCTTGATCACACGCCAGGGAACAGCGGTGTTCTGTTGCTTTACTGCATCGGAGAGCAATGCGACTAACTCTCCGATCTGTACCACGCACATGCAGCAGGCATCCTGGAAAAGATGATCATTTTCAAAAGCAGAAAAATCGTGATGAAAACGGTCCAGATTTTCCGCAATACGCAGACAGTACATCACAATCTTCTGAAGGATCACAACATCACGAGTTTCGATACAGCAACACCTCATCTCTGCTGATCGTGCCTAGGAACACACGGTCAGACGCCTCGCTGGTAACAAGGTCCACCGGCAGCTTCAATGCATCTTCCACGGCCAGACGAAACCCGCTCAGTTGAAAAAGAGAGCGCAGCTGGCCTTTTTCAATTTTCAAGTCCACATCGCTGCTCGTTGAGGCTGTCCCCTTGGAGTAAGAGCCAAACAGCGAAACACTTTCTACGCCATGCTCCCGTGCAATCGGAGCAATAATCTGACGAAGTTCATCAATACTATACGGAGGCATACCATCACCGCCCTTTCTTGACTACTTCAGTATACCACATCTGTAGAGAAATGAAAAGAGGATTCTCCAGAGTTTGCGAATTGCACCACCGTCTACAAAGAAGGAGCATCTCAGAAGTTGGGGGACGGAAAACAAAGAGAGGGCAGAGGAAGAAAACACCGCCCAGTAGCCCCTGCGAAGCTCCGTGTGCCGCTTCCTGGAGCAGAGTGGCATCCCAGCACCGGACACCACAAGCGCCTCCGTTTGACCCTCGTGTGGCCAGATTGCGGTAAGGCAATACTCCGGCAAAACGCCGGGCGAGAGGCTGAAGTTGGGTGAAGAAAAAGGTGCAGGATAAAGAGCGGGGGTCGCGTAGCGCCCCCCGCTCGAGTCACACTGTCCCGCAGTGCGGGTCGGAACAGCGGTTTACAGGGGTTCAGACCGGGGGTCAATATGGGGGTACATTTTGGGCTTCGGGGGTCAAGTTTGACCCCGCGTAGCCGGAACCGCCCACCGTTCCAGGATTTTCGAGGGTTCCAGACGGGGATATGGCCTGTTTGCGGGTCTTTGCCCTCTCTGTAGGGCGGAGGAAATGTATGAATAAAAGCGACTCTCACTGCAACAGGAAATAAAAATTTTCTGATAACTCTCCTGTCTCCCGGTAGCTATTCCTGCCAGAGTGGGGTAGTGTGGGTAGTCCAAAAGGAGGTGCCGCACATGGCAAAACGACGAGCGAACGGCGAGGGAAACATCCGCAAGCGAAAAGATGGCCGCTGGGAAGGACGGTATACCGCAGGCCGTGATCCAGAAACTGGCAAAGCCATCTACAAAAATGTCCTGGGCAGGACCCAGGCAGAGGTCAAAGAAAAACTGAAAAGGGCAATCGGTGAAGGCGCTGCCCTGGACCCCAGCAAGGCAGGCCAATACACTTTCGGCCAATGGCTGGACACCTGGCTGGAGGACTACGCCAAGCTGAGTATCCGTCCATCATCCCACAAGACCTATCGAGGATTCATCGAGAACCACATCAAACCAGCAGTCGGCAGTATCCCACTGGAGAAACTAACCTCCATGGATCTGCAAAAGCTCTACAAAAAGCTGCTGGAATCCGGTCGGGTAGACCGTATTGAAGCCCGCAGCAAACCCAAGGGCCTCAGCGTCAAAACGGTCCGCAACATCAACCAGATGATCTCCTCCGCCTGCAACTGTGCGGTGGAACAGCGGA
>JAAZZJ010000274.1 GCA_014237695.1 Oscillospiraceae bacterium
GGGCCCGGACCTCCGTGTCGCCGGAACCGTATACTTTCCGCAAGCCGCGGGTCTCCAATATAGCCATACGATCTACCTCCATAGCGTAAAGTCTGCACTGCCTTTCGGCAGTACAGACTTTAACACAGAAATCTTTCCAGATCCTTTCTGAAATCTTACAGTTTGGAAAGATTTCAGCTCCGGGGCAGATAGAGGGAGAAGCAGCTCCCCCGCCCCGGCTGGGAGGACGCCTTGACATACCCGCCCTGCCCCTCCGCGATCTGGCGGGTCAGATACAGGCCGATCCCCACGCCCTCGATCTCGTAGGCGGCGGGGGAGCGGTAGAATCGCTGAAATACCTTGGCCCGCTCCGCCTCCGGGATGCCGGGGCCGCTGTCCGTGACGTTGATGCGGCAGAACATCTGGTAGGGGATGACCTCGACCGTGACCGTCCCGCCGGCGGGCGTGTATTTTACCGCGTTGTCCAACAGGTTGCACACGGCCTCCGCCGTCCACTTGGGGTCAAAGACCGCCTGGGCGTCCGTGGACGCCAGCGTCAGGGCGATCCCCTTCTCCGCCGCTTTAGGGGTAAATTGAGCCACAGCGTCTTCCAGCATGGGCGCCAGCGGCCCTGCCTTGGGGTGCAGGGCCAGGATGCCCGCCTCCAGCCGGGAGGTCTTCACCAGCGCGTCCACCAGGGCGCGCAGCTTTTCCACCTGGCCCTCCAGGGCTGCGGCACAGCTCCGGCCCTCCGGGGAAAGCTCCTGCTCCGACAGAAGCTGGGTATACAGCAGAATATTGGCCACAGGGGTCTTCGTCTGGTGGGAGATGTCGGCGATCAGGGTCTTGATCTTGTCCTTTTCCTCCTGAAGCTTCTGGGCGGAGACGGCGTTGGCGGCCAGATAATGGGCAAACCGGGACTCGACGGCGGAGAGCAGGCTTTCGTCGAATTCCCGCTCCAGAAAGGCCCCCGCCATGGCTGCGTCCAGCATACGGTTCAAATTTTTCATGACGCGCCTGGCGTGAAGGCGGTTCCAGACCGCCGCCGCCAGCGCGGCCGCCGCGAAAACGGCGATGATGGCAGTGATCCACGTCATGTCAATTCACCGCCCAGGTGTAGCCGATGCCATAGACCGTTCTCAGAAAACGGGGCTTGGAGGGCGTGTCCTCCAGCTTGTCCCGCAGGCGCTTGACCGTGACCGACAGGGCGTTTTCCTCCACGTACTCCCCGCCGCCCGGCCACACCCGCTCCAGCAGCGTCTCACGGGACAGAACGCGGCCCCGGTTTTCCACCAGTATCCGCAACAGCCGCTGTTCCGTTTTGCTCAGTTCGATGAGCCGGCCGTTTTTTCGGAACTCCATCCACTCGAAATCAAAGGAGAAACCCTCCAGCTCTACCGAGGCCGTCCGCACCGGAGTACCGCGCCGCAGCTGGGCGTTGACCCTGGCCCGCAGTATAGCCAGAGAGAAGGGTTTGGTGATATAGTCATCCGCCCCGGATTCAAGACCCAAGACGATGTCGGTTTCCAAATCGTTTGCCGTGAGCAGGATGACAGGAACACTGGAATGGCGGCGCCGCACATCCTGCAGCAAATCGAGCCCGCTCCCGTCTGGCAGGTTGACATCCAGGATGAGCAGATCAAAGTCTTTGCCGGGCAGAATACTCTGCGCCTGGGACAGCGCAGTACACAGTTCCACGTGAATGCCGTCATTTTCCAAAGCAAACCGGATGCCCTGTCCCAGGGCGGCGTCATCCTCCAGCAGCAAAATGTGCTTCATCGCGGTCCTCCTATCAGATGTTAGGTCTATCATACCCTCCTTTAGACGCTTTTTCAAGGATTTCCTATTATCTGTGGAAGGAAGATGGCCTGCTGCCTCCCGCGTCTACCGGCATCTGTCCTGATACTCCGACGGAGACACCCCCACCAGTTTTTTGAAGGTACTGCCGAAATACGCCACATCCCTGTAGCCCACCATTTCCGCCACCTCGTAAACCTTGTACCGGCAGTCCTGGAGCAGCTTCATGGCGGCGTGGACCCGGTACTGGGTGAGGTAACTGATGATGGTATAGCTGGTCTCCTTCTTGAACACATGGCTCAGGTGTCCCTCACTGACCCCCAGGTGGGCGGCAATGGTGGTGATGGATATATCCTGGTCGGCATAGTGCCTGGCGATATATTCCAGCGCCTGAAGCACATACTTGCTCTTGTCCCCCTTCGTCAAGGGCAGGGTGTCCTGGGGGGTGAGTGCCGTCAGTTCCTGCTCCTTCTGGCGCACCTTGTCGATGGCCGCCATCAGCTCCTGGTCACGGAATGGCTTGAGGAGATAGTCGTCCGCCCCGAACTGGAGAGCGCTGCGGGCATAGGAAAAGTCGCTGTGGGCGGTGAGTACGATCACATGGGCCCGGCAGCCCGCCGAGCGCAGGCGGTTCATCATCTCAATGCCGTCCATACGGGGCATGCGCACGTCGGTGATGATGAGATTGGGTTTATACCGCTCCACGGCGGCCAGTCCCTCTTCCCCGTTGGCAGCCTCGCCAACCACCACACAGCCCCGGGCGGACCAGTCCACCCCCAGCACGATGCCCCGGCGGACCAACGGCTCGTCGTCAACGATCAATACCTTCAGCATGGGCCTTCTCCTTTCTTTTCAAAGGCATTCTCAGCCAGACGCAGCTGCCCTCTCCCGGCGTACTCCGGGCAAACAGGCCGCAGGCATCCCCGTAGCGCAGGCGCAGGATGCTGTCCACATTGAACAGCCCCAGATGTCCGTCGGGGAGCTGCCGCGGACCGCTGTTCAGCCGCTCCAGCACCTCCGTCGGAATGCCGCAGCCGTTGTCGGATACATACAGCAGCAGCATGTCCTCCTCCTCCCCCGCCCAGATCTTGATGTAGCCATCCTCCCGGTCTGCCACTCCGTGCAGGATGGCGTTCTCCACAAGGGGCTGAAGGGCCAGCTTGGGCACCAGGCAGGACTGATACCGCTCGGCCACGTCCACCTCGCAGGTAAACCGGTCCCCGAATCGAATGGTCTGGATGTTCACATACCGATCCACCAGCTCCAGCTCCTCCTCCAGGGTGACAACCTCGTCCCCGGAGATGCTGGAGCGGAGAATAGCGGCCAGATCGGTGGCCAGTCCAGCCACCTCAGGGGCTTGATGGGCCATGCCCAGCCACTTCACGGCGTCCAGCGTATTATACAGAAAATGGGGGTTCAGCTGTGCCTGCATCATGCGCAGTCTGGCCTCATTCAGCTCCCGCTGGCGCTGGACAGACCGGTCCAGGTTGGCCAGATACTCCTCCGCCATGTGGTTGAACCGGCCGGCAAGACGGCCCAGCTCGTCAGACCGGTCCGTCTCCAGACGCACGTCCAGGCGGCCCCGCTCCACTTCGCCCATGGCCTCGTCCAGCTGATGAACGGGCTGAGACAGGTAGCGGCTGAGAATCCAGGCGCTGAGCAGGCCCAGTACCAGGCACAGCGCCCCCATCAGAGCGCCGGTGAGGTAAATGGCCCCCATGACCAGGGGCGTAAAGGCCCGGGGCTGCTGCAGCACAAGCACAAGACCGGCTGTTTCATGGCTTCGGGCGAAAAAACGGTACCCCTCCCGCTCTCCCGAGAGCGTACCCTCCTCCAGCAGCTGCCGCCGGAGGGCATCCGCTGTCTGGGCGGCCTGGGCG
>JAAZZJ010000275.1 GCA_014237695.1 Oscillospiraceae bacterium
TTGTATGTCCGGTCTGAAACAAGGTTCCGTCGATATTTTTCTCTTCTTCAAACAAAACCTCTTGTTCCCGTCCTAAAATCCTCTCTCTGAATTCCCTGGAATGCACTCTTTCCATAGCCAGGAGAATGCCGCTTCTTTCCGTCTTCGTCTCATCTCCCACCTGGCCATCCATCGCCGCGGCGCGGGTGCCTTTTCTCCTGGAATATTTGAATACATGCATTTCATAAAATCTGATTTTTTCCAAAAATGCCGCCGTCTCGGCAAATTCCTCTTCCGTCTCTCCCGGAAAACCTACGATTACATCCGCCGTAATTGCCGGATCATCAAAAATCCTGCGCAAAATTTTTGTTTTTTCATAGTATTCCCCTGCCGTATACCGTCTATTCATCCTCTTTAACGTAGCGTCACAGCCGCTTTGCAGCGACAAATGGAAATGAGGGCAGACTTTCGGCAGCTTTCTTAATTCCTCCGCAAATTCCTCCGTCACGATCCCCGGCTCCAAAGACCCAAGCCGGATCCTCTCTATCCCCTCTGTTCCGTGGATGGCCCGAACCAGGCGCAGCAGCTCCGGCTCCCCTCTGTCCGTGCCATAGGAACTGATATGAATCCCCGTCAATACCACTTCCTTATAGCCTCTTGCAGCAAGACCTCCGACCTCCCGCAGGATATCTTCTTCCCTCCGGCTTCTCACCCGTCCTCTGGCATAAGGAATAATACAATAAGAACAAAACTGGTTGCAGCCGTCCTGGATCTTGACATAAGCGCGGGTATGCCCGTGAGTCTCCTTCAGTTCCATATTTTCAAACTCACCGGCCTTTGCAATGTCGATAATAGTCGTATGCCGGAGCGTTTTCAGGGAATATATATCTTCCTCTCCGTTTTGACGGCATTCCCTTTCCTCCAGAAATCTTTCCAATATTTCCACCAGGTCTTTTTTCCTGTTATTTCCGATCGCCAGATCCACTCCCTCGTCCTTCAGCGCATCCTCCCCTCCGGTCTGCACATAACATCCTACGGCAACGACCACGGCTTCCGGATTTTTTTTCTTCGCCCGGTGAAGCATCTGCCGGCTCTTCCGGTCCGCAATATTCGTCACAGTACACGTATTTACAATATATATATCGGCCCTTTCATCAAATGGCACAATTTTGTAATCCCTTTCCCGTAACATTTGTTGCATTACATCCATTTCGTATCCGTTGACCTTGCAGCCAAGGTTATGAAGCGCTACACTTTTCATTTGATTCCTTTCTTTTTTTGTTGTGTTTTATCATTGACTTTTACCCCTTTACCCTTTAATATTGAAGCAGAAGGTATGAATAAATTAAGGAGGTAAAAACCAATGAAAACCGTTCAGATTTCTTTAAATTCTATTGATAAGGTAAAATCTTTTGTGAACGATATTACAAAATTCGACTATGATTTCGATCTGGTATCCGGAAGATACGTCATTGATGCAAAATCTATTATGGGCATCTTCAGTCTGGATCTGTCGAAGCCGATCGACTTGAATATCCATGCGGAAGATAATGCGGAAGAAGTTCTTAATATATTAAAGCCTTACCTGATCTAAAAGACGGACTCACACCTACGGGTATATTCATACTTACGGGTGTGTTCTTATCTACAGGAAGGCAATACATAACGGCGTTTCAGAAGAGCCCGGACAACCGGGCTCTTTTTATTACAATAAGCTGGCTCGCAAAGCGTGACAGTGTTTGTTGCAATAAGCTGGCTCGCAAAAGGATCAGCCGCGCACAACGATCAGTTCATCATTTTTCAAAGCCATTTCCACTAATTCCTCTATTTTTTCTTCCAGATTTGTCTCATGACGTTTGATCACACCCAAATTCGGCTTCGTAACGGGATGCTTTGCCACAAATATCGTGCAGCAGTCCTCGTAAGGAAGAATCGACGTCTCATAGGTATTGATCTTTTCCGCAATATCCACGATCTCCAGCTTGTCCATGCCGATCAGGGGCCGGTATACCGGAAGGGTGCATACTTCGTTGGTAACTGCCAGGCTCTGCATCGTCTGGGACGCCACCTGCCCGATGCTTTCCCCCGTAATAAGCCCAAGACATTCCGTTTCTTTTGCAATATGCTCCGCAATGCGCATCATATACCGGCGCATGATGATCGTAAGTTCGTCATGAGGGCATTTTTCGTAAATATAAAGCTGGATATCGGTAAAGTTAATCACATGCAAATAGATAGGGCCAGTATACCGGGACACG
Organism: Oscillospiraceae bacterium; assembly: GCA_014237695.1. Classification (GTDB taxonomy): domain Bacteria; phylum Bacillota; class Clostridia; order Oscillospirales; family Oscillospiraceae; genus Pelethomonas. The sequence continues at coordinate 2,238 of JAAZZJ010000275.1, forward strand.
AGCCTGGCCAGATCCACCACTTTTTGTTTCGCCCGCTCGCTGGTGTAAGGGGGTGCATGAAAATATACCGCGTCAATTTTCACGCCGCGCTTGGCTATCATATAACCTGCCACGGGGGAATCGATACCGCCGGACAGAAGAAGCATGGCCTTGCCTCCGGTTCCTACAGGCATCCCGCCGGGACCCGGAATTGTTTCCGAATAAATATATATTTTCTCACGGATTTCTATATTCAGCATAATATCCGGGGAATGCACGTCCACTTTCATTCTCGGATAAGCATCCAATAGAACCTCTCCGATCCTGCTGTTGATTTCCATGGAATTCAACGGATAATTTTTCCTTGCTCTTCTGGCATTTACTTTAAAAGTCTTATCCGTGCCGGGATATACCTCCCCGATATATTTCACGATATCCTGCCCAAGCTTTTCGAATCCCTCGTCTTCCGCATAAATGACGGGACAGATGCCGGAAATGCCGAACACTGTTTTCAGGTTGTCCACCGTTTCCTCAAAATCAAATTCCGTCAACGCCTCTACATAGATCCGCCCCTGCGTGCGGGTCACTTTGAATTCGCCTTCGCATCTTTTTACCGCATACTTAATCTGCTGTACCAGCGCTTCTTCAAAAATATATCTGTTCTTTCCTTTTACGCCTATTTCGGCATATTTTATCAAAAATGCTGTAAACATTTTCCCTCTCATTTCTGCGCAGCTTTTGTCCTAACTTTGTTGAGACAGTGTACCGGCAAGTTTGTAGACGCCGCGCGGACACAAACTCGAGTCTTCTTTCCTTCTATCCAATAGGCAATTTTGCCGCAGACAGTCCCGCCGCCGAAGGCGGAACTGCCCGTCGGCCTGATTTCGCAATCAACGCCGCGTACTTCGCCGCAGCACAAACCACCCATGAGAAGAATGCCCGTATCTTGGGCATTCTTCGGTGTGAAGAGCGGTTCGCGTCGCAAATTACGATGCGAACTTTAGAAGTTCTTGGCGTAGCGCCCACTGGCGTGGGCTTAAATTGCTAAAGCAGTTCAAACTTCTCTTCACACTAATGACGCGCATACTTACGCAGCATAGGTATTATATCATACATTGCCTGCAATGTATAATCTATTTCTTCCTCTGTCGTAAAAATGGAAAAACTGAAACGGATGGTAGATTCCAGCAGTTCTTTTTCCACGCCGATCGCTTTCAGCGTAGCCGAAGGCTGCGGTTTGCGGGCGGAGCATGCGCTTCCTGCCGATACGTAAATGCCTCTGTCCTCCAGGGCATGGAGCAGCACTTCGCTGCGGACTCCCCGGACGGATACGCTGACTACATGAGGGGCTGACTCTCTCCCGGTATAACCGTTGATTTTCACATGGTCTATTTTTGTCACGCCATCCACAAACCTT
>JAAZZJ010000276.1 GCA_014237695.1 Oscillospiraceae bacterium
TCGGTTGTGCGCCAAAGGCGCACAATTCGACGCTTGCTCCGCGCAAAGCGTTTTCCAAGGCGCATGCCCTTTCGTGATTCACCAATTTGATAAAATACCAGGTTTATTTATACTTCTTCACGATCTCCGCCAGCTCGTCCCAATGAGCCTCCATGTCGCTTACCAGCTTGAACTGGGTGCGGCAACGGTCCAGATTCTGACCGGCCCGGGTGGTATGGAAGTAAGTATCCCCCTCCAGATAGTCCGTCAGAAATCGGATGCCGCACTCGAAGGTCATGAGTTTGGCGCCCCAGGGAAGGTAGTCGATCTCCGCAGCCGTCAGCGTGCCGCCCGCGCCCTCCAGGAAAGCCTGGGTATAGGTCTCAAAGAGGGAGACATCCAGGTTAACCCTGCTCAGGTCCTTCTCGTCCTCGGCACTGTGATTGGCGCCAAAGCGGATGGAGTCGCCGAAATCATTGATGGACAGGCCGGGCATAACGGTATCCAAGTCAATGACACACAGCCCCTCACCGGTCTCCCGGTCCATGAGGACATTGTTCAGCTTGGTGTCGTTATGCGTCACCCGCAGAGGGAGGATGCCGTCCCGGAGAGCCTGGAGCGCCACGGAACAGTCGGCCTCCCGGGCCAGAACAAAGTCCAGCTCCTGCCGGCACTCTGCCGCCCGGCTCAGCTTGTCCACCGCCATGGCGGCTTTCAGCTTTGCCAGACGGTCCTCGGTGTCATGAAAATGAGGAATGGTCTCGTGGAGGGTCTGGGCTGGATAGCCCTGGAGCAGCCGCTGGAAATGGCCGAAAGCCCGGCCGGAGGCTGCAAACAGCTCCGGCGTCTCCGCCGTCTGATAGCAGATCGTGTCCTCCACAAAGGGATACACCCGCCATGCGCCGCCTGCGCTGTCGGTGTAGTATGGCTCCCCGTTGCGGGGACGGATGACCCGCAGGGCTTCCCGTTCCCGGCTGCCGCCCCGGCTCTCGATCTCCCGGCCCAGGTACTCCGTGACGCCCAGAATGTTCTCCATAAGCTGATCGGGCCGCTTAAAGGCGGCGGCGCTCATCCGCTGGAGGATGAACCGGCGGCAGCAGGCGTCCTCAGACTGGGTGTGGACCACAAAGGTGTCGTTGATATGTCCCTGACCGAACCGGAGGGCTCCAACCACCGGCGCGCCGAAATCAAAGGCCGCCAGCACTTCCTGCATCATCGTCTCAGCCTGGTTCATCCTTCCGCCTCCCACAGCCGGCCGGGGTAGAGACCCGACGCGGTCTTTTCCGCAATGGCCGCTTCTACCGTGGGCTTATCCTCCCGGTAGGTGACGCCATACCACTTGTCTGCGCTGCGCAGCACCTTGACCCGGGCCTTGCCCTCGCTGATGAGCCAGCTGACCACGGTGGGGAGGAAGTATTCCCCCTTGAGGGGATTCTCCGCCAGTGCCTGATCCAGGAAAGCCGGGAATCTGGCCCACGTCTCGTCCAGGAAGCTGCGGTTGAAGCCCCACATGTTCATGGAAACGATGGTGTCCTCAGACAGGCTGGTCCAGGACCGGCCATCATCCTCTGTGTAGCGGGGCGGGTTGCCCTTTTCGATCTTGGTGCGTTCAGTGATCCGGGAAAGGAAGTGGTCCTCCGTCTCCTCACAGACCCCGCGGGCCACCGTACCGTTCTCCGTCACGGTGTTTTTCAGAAGATAGCCCACCATGGCATACTCATACACATCTCCATCCGGGTGGCTGCTGAGGTAGTCGTAAATTTCCCGGAAAGCCTCCGGGCCGTAGTAGTCGTCGGCATTGATGATGGCGAAGGGGCCGTCCACCACGCCGCGGGCCGCCAGAGCCGCCTGGGCGGTACCCCAGGGCTTAGTGCGTTCCGCCGGAGCAGAGTAGCCCTCCGGCAGATCCTCCTTAAGCTGGTAGACGTACCGTACGTCCATGCACTTCTCCAGACGGAGGCCCACCCGCTCTTTGAAGTCCGCCTCAATCTCCGGCTTGATGACGAACACGACGGTTTCAAAGCCCGCCCGCCGGGCATCATAAATGGAGTAGTCCAGAATCACCTGATCGTGGTCTCCCACCGGGTCCAGCTGCTTAAGTCCGCCGTAGCGGCTGCCCATACCGGCTGCCATGATGACCAATACCGGTTTCTTGTTCATTTTTCCTCTCTCCTTCCCTGTATTCTCCCCTCTCCCGGGGAGCCATCTGTACTCTATTCTATACGTGGGGGCAGAAAATGGGAATAGACGATCTTACAAATTATTTGTACGATCGTCCGGATATACGCCACTGAGTTCCGAGAGCATTTTCACGCTGCGGGCATACTCGCTGGGGGACATGCCGGTGGCCTGGCGGAAGCGGCGTGAGAAGTAGTGGGGGGACTGGAATCCCAGCCGCCCCGCAATCTGTGTGAAGTTCAGCTCCCCCTCCCGGATCATCCGCCGCGCAGCTTGGATTTTCATCCTGGAGAAATACTCCATAACGCCGCCGCCGGTGCGGGCATGGAACAGCTTTTGCAGCTGGCTGCGGCCAATCAGATTGTCCTGACAGATCTGTTCCAGTGTGAGCTGCCGGTCCAGCCGGGTTGTGAGATAGTCCATCACCTGCCCCATGGCGTCCCCGACATCCCGTGACGGTTCCTCTGCCCGGCCGGGGACGGAGCGGCGGCGGATGAGGCGGATCAACAGCTCCTCCAGCGCCGCACACAGCAGCTGCTCTCCACCAAAGGGCGCCTGCTGCCGCCGCTCCAAAAGGGCGGCATAGGGGTCGTTCAGCGGGGTGGCGAAGGCAGCGGCGCTCTCCGCTACGATTCGGGCCAGAAGAGAGCGCTCCGTCTCACCGGCCTGTACCGTCAGGCCGCGGAAATATGCCATGTCCGGGCTGTCGCAGCGGAAGCTCACCACCACCAGGTCCGGGGCCGTCCCCAGGTTGGAAAAGGCGTGGAACTCACCGGGGGCGTGGAAGATGAGCTGTCCCCGGCGGAGGCGGCAGGTCTGTTCCCCGGCAGTAACCTGGATATCTCCCTTGTCCACGTACAGCAGCTCCCAGAAGTTGTGGCTCTCCCCGGAGAAGGAGCATCCGGTGGTATATTCAAAATAGTGTACCGTATAAATCTCCTGTACCAGCAGCGGCCGGTGGGGAACCAGGGGCTGATAATTCATGGCGTGCCTCCTTGCGGATTTGTGTGGGTTTTCCTGAGCGGTGAGAGCCAGACGATGCCGTCAAGGCCGGAACAGCGGGTCGATGTATCTTGACGGGAGCGCAGGAAGGGCGTATACTGGAGAAAAACAGTGAAGGAGGAAGATGGCCCATGACTGCCCAGCAGCGCCGGGACGCTATACTGGATATCCTGTCCCAGGCTTCCGGTCCTGTCAGCGCTGCGGCGCTGGCGGGACGGTTCGGCGTGAGCCGCCAGTTGATCGTGGGCGACGTCGCCCTGCTGCGGGCCGGCGGTGCCGCTATTGACGCAACCGCCCGGGGCTATGTGATCCAAAGAAGCCGGGAGGGGCTGCGGCGGCAGGTGGCCTGCCGCCACCAGGGGCCGGATATGGAAAAAGAGCTGCAGATCATAGTGGACAACGGATGCACCGTACTGGACGTCATTGTGGAGCATCCGGTCTACGGACAGCTGACGGGC
>JAAZZJ010000277.1 GCA_014237695.1 Oscillospiraceae bacterium
CTTCGGCTGTGCGCCTATGGCGCACAATTCGATGCTTACTCCGCGCAAAGTGTTTTTCCCCGTGGGCCGGCCAAAGGCCGGCTTAGCACTAAAAGCGCCGCTGTGCGGCGCTTCACGACGTACACGCCGAGAGAAAAGCGATTGGATTTTTTTGCCGCCTGCGTGCGGCAAACTCTCATGGGGCCGTCAAAGGCGGCTTTAGGCCTGTCCGGCCGGTCACTCCCGTTTTTCCTTCCTTTTCGCCACGCTGTTGGTATCCAGAGAATCCCGGAACACCACGAACCGGTCATAGAGGAACTCCAGTACAAAATTGGCAATCATATTGATGGCCGTCACCAGATACTCGTTCCAGCGCAGCCCCTCCGCCAGATAATTCCCCAGCAGTGTGGACAGCGGCGTGAACACGCAGTAGAATCCGAACACCAGCGCCATGGCTTTGGGCACATTGCTGGCGGATTGGAAGGTGTACCGCCGGTTCAGCGTAAAGTTCCACAGCACCGACAGCGCCAGCGCAATGAGATAGCAGGGCCAGTAGCTCCAAGCCGTCAGCTCATTGAGCAGGGAGAACGCCCCGATCTCAATGATCCCCGCAGAGAGCGAAAACAGGAGAAATTTCAGAGAGCGCAGAATTTCCTTGCGATCCATGGCCGCACATCCTTTCTAACCGTTCAGCGCCCGGAACTGCGCCCTGTTGGCCGCGTACAGCTTCCGGAACACCGCGTAATTTTTATCATAAGCCGCCTTGACGGCGGGGTCCGGCACAAAGGTCCGCTCCGGCGGGATCAGCGTCCCCACCGCGTCCAGATCCGCTATCACCCCCAGACCCACCGCCATTACCGCCGCCGCGCCCACGCTGCCCGCGTTCTGAGGGCTGGCCACGGTCTGAACGGTCCTCCCGGTCACGTCGGCCAAAATCTGAGACGTCACCGGCGACAGCGCCCCGCCTCCCACGAACCGGATGGGATCAGAAGTGGCCACCTTTTTCGCCTGACACTCCAGCATCCACCGCAGATGGAAGCACACCCCTTCCAGCACCGCCCGGATCAACTCCGTCTTCCCGGTGTCCAGCCGGATGTTGAAGAACATCCCCGCCGCAGCCGGGTCCTCGAAAGGACACCGGTTGCCGTGGAGCCAGGGGGTAAAGATGACGCCTCCGGCCCCCGGCGGGACCCTGCCTACCGTCTCGGTGAGGTAGTCGTAGAGGCTGGCGTACACCGCCTCCTGACTGCCGGCCACATCCTTCTTTTCCAGATAAACCCCGATCTCATCCAGCGCCAGATGGTCCTTGACCCACTCCAGACACTTCCCGGCGGTCTCCATCTCGGCGAAGTAGTTGTACCGTCCCGCCTGTGCCCCCACGATGGCGGCGATCATGGCATCCACATCCACCAGCTGCCGGTCCGTCACCGTGGACACCCACCCGGAGGTGCCGCAGTAAATATGGGTGCTGCCCACCGCCGCCGCTCCGGCGCCGATGCCGATAAGGGACGCGTCCCCGCCGCCGCCGAACACCGGCGTACCGGGAACCAGCCCCAGCTCCGCCGCCGCCCGGTCCGTCAGGCCTCCCGCCCGGTCCGCACTCTGGATGACCGGCGGCAGATGGTCCATATTCACGCCGAACATCCTGCATAAACTTTCACTCCACGCCCGCTTTTTTGTATCATAGAGCAGGGTAGCGTAGGCAGAATCCTCCGTCATCACCGCCCGTCCGGTGCAGCGAAGCAGCAGGTATTCCTTCACGTCCAGCCACTTGTCCGTCCGGGCGAAGTTGCCCGGCTCGTGGCTCTGGACCCACTTGTACTTCCACACCGGGTCCTTGACGCTGCTGGGCACCGCGCCGTTGGCCTTCAGGCATTTCAGCAGCTTTACAACGTTGGCCCCGGCAATCTGGGGGCCGTGGGCCAGTCCCTTTTTCAGCTCCTCGCCCGCCCGCTGGTCCATGTAGCTCATGGCCCGGCGTACCGGCTTCCCGGACCGGTCTACCAGCACCAGCCCCTGCATCTGGGAGCAGAAGGACAGTCCGGCGATCTGTTCCGGCCTGATGTCCACCGTTGAAAACAGCTCTCCGGTGGTATGGCACATGGCCTGCCACCACTCCTCCGGGTCCTGTTCCGCGCCGCCGTTCTCCACCAGATATAGACCGTAGCCCTCCTGGGCGCTGGCAAGCAGGCCGATCCGCTCCTCCACAGAAAACAGGCAGGTCTTCACCCCTGTGGTGCCGATGTCATAGGCCAGCACATAGGTCATGGTATCCCTCCTCACACATGATCGTTTCCACACGCTGCCGGGGCGGACCGTATCCTCCCCTATGTCCTGTGGACGATCTCCGATTGTTCGAATGTAAACGCCGATTCCAGAAATTTCAGCAGCTCCTGTTCCAGCCGGTCCTCCTGCTCCTCCGGCGTGCCGCCGCAGTACAGTCGGAAGCGCTCCCGGTAGTAGTCACAGCATCCGGCAAACTGGACCATCATCAGCAGGTTGTCGAAAAAGAAAGCCAGCATCGCCGGATCGATGTCCCGGCGCAGGTCTCCCGCCGCCTGTCCGGCGGCGATGGTCCCGGCATATAACCGGGAAGTGACACCCTCGATCTCTCCCGCCAGCCGCCGGGCCTCCTCTCCGCCGGAGGCGGCAAGGACACAGTACAGCCGCACATACCCGGCATGTTCCCGGGAGAACCGGAGCAGGGCCTGGATGATCCGCCGGGCATACTCCCGGAAGCCGGCCTCCTCCGAGGTGACCTCCGCCAGCGTCCGGTCCAGCGCCTCCAAACTCCGGTCCAGACAGGCCCGGAAGAACCCATCTTTATCTCCGTAATATTTATACAGGGCTCCCACGCTGATGCACGCCCGGTCCGCGATAGTCCGCATATTGGCTCCCGCAAGGCCACGACGGGCGAACTCCTCCACCCCGGCCTCCAGAAGGCTCTCCAGCTGCTCCTCTGACAGCTTTTTCAGCATAAATCCTTTTTCCCCCTGTAGGACTTCTGATAGATCAGCCGCTGGAGCGCCGCGTCCGCAGGATTCAGGGGGCGGCATCCGGGGACTGCCCGGGCGTACAGCCGCGCCGCGCAGCCCTTGGCTATCAGGGCCCTGACGGCATCCACATCGCTCTCGCAGGTCCCGGCGCACAGGGCTCCCATGCCCCGCAGCAGCACTGCGTTCCGGCCCCGGATGGCCCGCTCGATTCGTCCCGGCTCCGCCGGTATGGAGAGAATGTCCGCTCCGGCAATCTGGGCCAGGTCATCCAGATAGGGCCGCAGCCTCCGGTCCGAAGCGCTGACGGCCAATGTCTCATAGGATGTATCGTGGGCAATATATTGGAAGTTCCCCGCCCGGTAGACCGCCGCGTGAAGAGCGGCGGCCCGGGGAAGGGAAACCCCGGTCATAGGATAGAACCTGCTCCTGCCCTTCCGGGTCAGACAAAAGGCGTCCCCCCGCCGGAAGCTGGTCCCCAGATCCGGCGGGACGGGGAGGGGTTTTCCATCCTCCAGCTGGTCCCGGACACGGGTTTCACAGATTTCTTCCAGGGCCCGGGCGGCGGCAAAGGCGTCCTCCATGTCCCGGCCCAGACACAGCGCCCC
>JAAZZJ010000278.1 GCA_014237695.1 Oscillospiraceae bacterium
GAGACCGGGCAGGCCTCCGTGTCGATGCTCCAGCGCCGCCTGAAGCTGGGCTATTCCCGTGCCGCCCGTCTGGTGGACCAGATGGAGCAGAAGGGCTATGTAGGCCCCTTCGAGGGCTCCAAGCCCCGGCAGCTGCTCATCACCCAGGCCAAGTGGCAGGAGATCAAAATGGGCAGCGCCTCCGGAGGCGACGGCCCCGCCCCCAAAGAGGACATCCCCTGGGACGAGGAGGAATAGTGGTTTTTTCGAAACGAAACACCATCCCGGACCCAGTGCCGTCGCGGTTTTTAGGCTCCGAGCAGTGACAAGACAGTAATCCCGGTAAAATGCACGAAAGGACAGAGAACAATGAATAACAGAGAAGTTTGTGAATATATAAAAACGATAGATTTACTTCAAAATCATAAGGAAAGATATTTCTCCGAAATATGTGTCGAAGAAGGCTACGGACAAACATGTGGAGGATATTTGACGTCAGGTAAGACGTTATCACAAAAGGATCATTTTCTACAGTACTATGGCCGTGAGGATATGGCGGAAAAGATGCCTTCCTATACGTATTTAAGATGTCCGCAGCTATTGCTGTTTATTGCTGAGGCCGCCGGAGTATCAAGAGAAAAAATCGAATCCGGTATTCCGGGTTTTCAAGTCACAATTATGCATCTATGATTTGGTTAAAATCATAAAAAATTCCGGCAGCTGGGACGAAGTAAAGGATAAAGCCAAGGCGCTATAAACCTTTTACCGCAGCATCCTCCAAACGAAAACGCCGGATGGGCCCCCTCCGCCTCATGGCGGACACGAGGACCCATCCGGCGTCTTTTTTATTTAGGGAGTACTCCGTAACCCCGCTAGAAGTGGAATTGAGTGCAAAGAGCGTAGGAAGTACTTATAAACCGTACTGAGCCAAGAAGATATAGGCAAAACACAGTCCATTCCCGTTGCCAAATTGATTAAGGCAACTCGCTAAGTGCAAGGGTTTTGAGGTGCTTTCTGCAAAAAAGCTTGCACTTTGAACCACTATTTTCCGCTGTAACCATTGTGGGCCAATAGCTTTGAGGTTACGGAGTACCCCCTATTTAGGGACTGATACTGATTGGCGATCCGCATAATACTCCGTACCAACAGAACATGCGAATCAAAATTTATTTTGCCGCAGCAGTATTTTCCTTTACCGGGACATATAAGTAACAATACTCGTGCGTCCCATCTTCAGGTTTGAAAAAACCATAATATTCAACAATTGGAAGTGTATCATCGCCATAAGTATAGCCGAGTTCAGGGGCTATTTGTTCCCCGATCCAATGGTATGGAGGAATACCGCCCTCCCACGGTTCGTGCCCCAACATCTTTGCAGTTTCATCACACATTCTTATACGCAAAAATTTTGCAGCGGGCATTTTGTAAATATCATATGAATCAGGCTGAACATCCGTTGTGACAAGAAATCCAAACATCACGCCGCTGGGCCGTTCGCGTGAAAGATAATGCAAACTCATGCAAATATCCCAATGATCTTCGCGGCTGTTTGGCGGGGTGGAAACAGCCATAAAATCTTCCATAACCTTTTCCACATTCGGTTCGTCAGCATTATTGTCTGCATAACCGACTTTTCCACACCAGACAGTGTCGCTCCATCCAATTAAATCAACAGCGATCCCGTTATAGTCATACGTTTTAATAACATTTTCCTGCGGGTGCTGTATATTCAACGAACTCACCCCATCTTCTCCAGCGCATCCCTGGCAGCGGCCTGCTCGGCCTCTTTCTTGCTGTGCCCCTCCCCGCAGCCCACGCTCTCATCGTTGAGGCGCACTTCAAAGAGGAAGGTCTTGTTGTGATCCGGCCCGCTCTGAGAGAGCATATGGTAGGTCAGCACCTGCCCACTCCTGCGCTGCACCACCTCCTGCAGGGTGGTCTTGTAGTCCCTGCGCTCCTCCGCGGCGGGGGCCTGACTGAGCAGTACCCGGGCGATCAGCTCCCGTACCGGCTGGATGCCTCCATCCAGATACACGGCAGCAAACACCGCCTCCGTGGCGTCCGCCAGAATGGACTGCCGCTCCCGGCCTCCCCCGGCCTCCTCGCCCCGGCCCAGCTTCAGATAGCTGCCCAGCTCCAGCTCCCGGGCCACCTCGTACAGGCTCTGCCCGCACACCAGAGAGGCACGCATCCTTGTCAGATCCCCCTCCGGCAGATCCGGATGCTCCCGGAAGAGGTACTCCGCCGAGACGAACCCCAGCACGCTGTCCCCCAGAAATTCCAGCCGCTCGTTGCTGCCCAGACCGCCCCTGTGTTCGTTGGCGTAGGAGCTGTGATTCAGCGCCTCCCCCAGCAGCGCACGGTCCCGGAACCGGTAGCCCAGCTTTTTCTCCAGTGATTCCATAAAGTCCTCTGCCTCCTAACAGGAAAGGCCCCGTCCGCAGGATGCCGCGCATCCCTGCAGCGGGGCCCTTTTGCAGCGTCGTATCGTCAAACAAGAACAGGAAATGACAGCTGCTGTCCTCAATCGTCCAGCTTGCTTGACAGGAAGTTGACGCAGTCGCCCACTGTGGACAGCGTGCTGAGTTCATCCTCCTGCACTTCGCCAATGTCAAAAGCCTCCTCCATACTCATGACCAGCTCTACCAGGTCAACGGAATCGGCGCCCAGATCCTCCTCAAAGGATGTATCCATGGTGATCTCATCCTCATCTACGGAGAACTGCTCGGAGATGATCCTCTGCATACGCTCAAAAATGTCCTGCATGTCGTTTCCCTCCTTTCGCAAAGGGGTCAATAATATTCCATAGGCATGATAGAACATTTCCGCCCGCCTGTCAATAGGCGGCGTAGGATTTCTTGTAATTTCTGCGCGGCTGTCAGCGCTCTGTCTTCATAAGGCCGGTCTTCGCCTCGATCTCCCCGGCCAGATCCGCCTTTACTCCGGCGGCAGCCTGATAGACGGCGTTCTCAATAGCCCTGGCCTTACTGGAGCCATGAGCCTTGATAACGGGCTTCTGGAGCCCCAGGAAGGGGGTCCCGCCGATGGTGTCCGGGTCCAGCCGCTCCTTGAACGCGTCCAGCCCGCTTTTCACCAGCAGGGCGGCGATCTTGGTCTTCAGACTGCTGAGGAACATGCCCTTCAGCTCCCGTCCCATAAAGGACCCCACGCCCTCGATGGTCTTGAGCATCACGTTCCCGGAAAACCCGTCCGCCACCACCACGTCGCAGCCGCCCTTGACGGCCTCCTTGGCCTCGATGTTGCCGATGAAGTTGAGATGCCCCGCCTCCCCGGCCTCTTTCAGCGCCAGATAGGTATCCCGGCGCAGCTGATCCCCCTTGGAATCCTCCGTGCCGATGTTCAGCAGTCCCACACGGGGCTTCTCCATCCCCAGGGCTTTGGCAGCGTAAATGCTGCCCAGATAGGCAAACTGCACCAGATACTCCACGGTACACTCCGCGTTGGCCCCGCAGTCCACCAGCACCACGCCGTTGCCCGCCGTGGGCACCAGAGGGGCCATGGCGGCTCTCCGGATGCCCCGGATGCGCTTGACCAGCAGGGTGCCCGCGCTGAGCAGCGCGCCGGTGCTTCCGGC
>JAAZZJ010000279.1:0-258 GCA_014237695.1 Oscillospiraceae bacterium
AACAGCATCCCCTACACTCTGGCGGAGGAGCAGGCTGTGCCGGAGATTCCGCTGCTCTATATTGGCATCGCCGCCGCAGCGGTACTCTTTATCGTTATTGTTGCCGTGGTCCTGCTGGCCAGGAAAAAGAAGCCCGCGCGTCCCGCCCCCGCCCAGAGCGTCCCGGCCAAGGGGGAGGCGGCGGGATCCCCCGTCCTCCGCTCCATGGCTCCCCAGCATGGCGGCATGGTGGTCCAGCTCCACGGAAGTCCGGTGCAG
>JAAZZJ010000279.1:268-3573 GCA_014237695.1 Oscillospiraceae bacterium
GCAGGCATTGTCAGGTCTACTACGACCAGCGGGAGGGCGTATTTGTGGTCACCGATCTCAATTCTACCTACGGCACCTTCCTGTCCAACGGCCAGAGGATTGCGCCCAACACGCCGGCGAAGCTGCCGCCCAGGAGCGCATTTTATCTGGGCGAGGCGGACAATACGGTGTGTACGGATCTGGAGTAAGCAATGAATATTTCTGCGTTTTGTTATACCAACCAGGGCGGGCGGGAACATAACGAGGACAGCGTCCGCTGCTGTGCCGGGGAGGACCGGGGGATATTTGTTCTGGCGGACGGTCTGGGAGGACACGGCTGCGGCGAGGTCGCCTCCGCTCTGGCGGCAGACGTTCTCTATGACGGCATTGCCGCCGGAAATCCGGATACCGGGGAGCTGTGCGCCCTTTTTCAGGAGGCCAACGCCGCGATCCTGCGCCAGCATGCGGTCCCCGGTCAGGAGGATATGAAAACCACTGCCGCAGCCCTCTCCATTACACCCGGCCGGGCGGTATGGGGTCACATCGGGGATTCCCGGCTGTACCGTTTCTCCGGAAACACGCTGGTACAGGCCACGCGTGACCACTCCGTCACCTACATGAAGTACCTGGGCGGTGAGATCACCCGTATGGACGTCTATCATGACGACGACCGCCCGCGGCTGCTGCGGGCACTGGGGAGGGAGCCGTGCAGGCCGGAGGCCGCAGAATGCGTTCCGGCCGCCGGAGACGCCTTTCTGCTGTGTTCCGACGGCTTCTGGGAGTACGTTTATCAGGAGGAGATCCTGGCGGATCTCCTGAAAGCGGAGACGCCGGAGCAGTGGGCGAAGCTGATGCTGCTGCGCCACATCCGGCGAACGCCGCCAGGGAACGACAATTTTTCTCTGATTTCTGTCTTCGTGGAGGAATAGCCATGAAACATTTTCTCTCCGGGGTTCTTGCCCTGGTCCTCACGGCGGCATTGAGCTGTCCCGCCCGGGCCGGCGCAAGCGCGCAGATCATTCGTGCCTTTGTATATGACGGCACGCTGTATACCTATATGTCCATTGACGGAACGGAAAAGCCGGTTACCAAGGCGGAGGTCAAAATCGGCAGCCAGACCTTCGCCGCCTCCGGCCGCCTGGAGACCGTGCGGCAGGCAGGATCACCGGTGACCTGCCTTCTGCTGGTGGACAACTCCAACTCTATGCCCGCCTTCCGGCAGGAGGCAGAGGATTTTGCGGAAAGCCTGGCCCAATCCGGCGGGGAAAACAGCCGCTTTATTCTGGCCGCCTTCGGGGACACATTTGCGATAACCGGTGAGGATGTTCCCGCAGAAGAGCTGGCGGAGGCGGTGAAAAGCCTTCCCCTTGATGAGAATGTCACCCGGCTCCACACCGCGATCGATCAGGCGATTGACTATTTTGAGTCGGTTCCCAGAGAGGGCAACGAGCTGCGGTGTCTGGTGGTGCTGTCCGATGGGGTGCAGTATGATCCCAACGGCGGCATACCCTATGAGGAGCTGCTGAAGAAGGTGGAGCAATCTGATGTGATGCTCCACTCCGTTGGACTGGGGGATGATATTCAGGCGCTGGAGAGCCTGGGGAAGCTGGCCGGCGCCTCCGGCGGGCTTCATCAGGTTCTGGATGGGGCGCTCTCTCCGCAGGGTGCCGGAGCAGCTCTGGCAGATGCCTCCGGGAATTTGTTTGTCACCGGCTTTGACCTGTCTGGCGGAGCATTTTCCGGCGGGACCGGGAAAGCGGCTGTCACACTGGCTTCCGGCGGAGAACTGCTCTGCCGGGCGGAGACGGAGGTGGAACTGCCGGAACAGGAGGAGACGGCAGAATCTGCGCCTGACCGCTCCCTGCCGGATGCCGGGCACACCGCTTCCGGGGTACAGCCGGAGGAAGCGGCCACCGCAGCGGAGAGTTCCCGAAGCGCGGCGGCAGTATGGATCATTCCTGCCGCCGCGCTCGGAGCGGCTTTGTTCATCCTGATTCTTGCGGTGCTGCTGCGCCGCAGGCGCAGGCGCAGGAAGACTGTACCCGCTTCTGTGGAGGAGAGCGCTTTGACGGGAATCTATATGCGCCTGGAACCTCTGCGGGGGGAGCTGGCCGCAGGCCAGGGGACGGATCTGGAGCTGCGGGAAGAATTGCTGATCGGGAGCAGTCCGGCCTGCGGTATTGTATTTGCCAGCGGCGGCATTGAACCGCAGCACGCCAGGGTACTGCTTTCCGGCGGTACGGTATGCCTGGAGGATCTGGGCGGCGGGACGTTGGTCAACGGCATTCCGGTCACCGCGCCGGCTGCGCTGCGCAGCGGGGATGAGATCAGCGTGGGAGAGGCCGCATTCCGGTTGAAATTCTAGCCGCTATGGGCTAAGAACCTGTATTCACAACCGCTGCACGCCGTCTGGCCGGTCTTTTTCCCGCCATACTGCGTTGATTCCCCTTGCCATACGTCAGTATGGCAAGGGGAATCTTCTTGTCTGACGAAAAAAATCCCCGTCCATCCGGTATCCCCGGTTGTGAATACAGGTTCTTACTTTTACAGTCAACGCAGCCAAAGTTAAAGCGCTAAAAATTTGTTCCTTTCGCCGGATGCCCCTATTTTAAGTCCTGCAAAAGGCGCGCAGCACAGTATCCTACGGCGGCAAACCCCACCGTGACCCAGAATACCGCCGTATACAGCAGCAATCTTGCAGAGAGGGCCCACAGCAGCAGCGGAGCCAGGGTCAGTGCCGACAGGCAGATGGAGCGGCCCGGGCGGGCAAGGCTGAGGGCAAAGGCGTTGCGGATATGCTTCAGCAGTGTGTTTTCATAGCGGACGATCAGCGGGAAGAGGTAGACCAGGGTGAAGATCACCCAAAGAAAGGCCAGTCCCAGCAGCAGATAGTACAATCCCCCCGCCCCTCTCTGGACCAGCAGATACAGATCGATGAACAGCCCCGCCAGCAGCAGGAGGGCGGCGATCCAGGCGATCGTCGCCTGCCGGATATTCCGGCGGAAGCCCTTGAAAAAGTTGGCCGCCGGCCTGCCCTCCTGGCGGCGCAGTTTTTCCGCCGCATAGCACAGCCCCGCCAGCGCGGCTCCGCCGGTGACCACCGGCAGACAGCACAATATAAACAGCAGATTGATGACCGCCAGGTCAAACACCAGCTCTAAAAAGTCAACAACGGGACTGCTTCCCCGATTCAACTGTGACATCTGACCGTCCCTTTCCAAGGCGGGCCCCGACGGCCCGTCTCTCCGTTCTTTTCCCCTTAGAGCCTGTTTATAGCAATCATCAGAATTCCTGGCAAAAGCTCGGGGGTATAAAGTGCGCATGGC
>JAAZZJ010000027.1 GCA_014237695.1 Oscillospiraceae bacterium
AATAGACTGTTGGACCATTTTACGGCGGTGGCTCATTTGCTGCTGGCGCGGGTGGATACGCTGCTGCTGGTTCCCCATGTTACTATGCCGGCGGACAATGATCGATATGCTTTGGAGCTGTTGGCGCAGCAGCTGGAACCGCAGGAGCGAGTCCGGCTCTGTTGGGTCCCTGAAAATGCCAATGCAGCCCAACGGAAATATCTCATATCGCAATGTGAAATGCTGATCTGCTGCCGCACACATGCTTCGATCGCAGGGTATTCCACTGGAATACCCACGTTGGTAGTTGGGTATTCTGTCAAATCAAGAGGAATCGGGAAGGACATCGGGATGGAACGCTGGGTCATCCCGGTAGAAGATAGCGATGTATTGCCGCAGAAGACCGAAGAACTATGGGCAGAGCGGAGCGCAATTGGCGCACAGCTGAAGAAGAGATGTTCTGTACTCTGCGGAGCAAAGGAGAGATCAATGTGAAGAAAGTAATTCTCTATGGCGTTGGGAGTGTGGAGCTGCGTCGAGATGCGGAATATTTCATGGATGACGAGTATGAAATTGTTGGATATTCGGACAGCCATTATTCTTATGACAGCCTGGATGGTGCGGCTTTTTATCCGCCGGAGGCACTTTGTCATCAACCTGTTGACTATGTAGTTTTACTTGCGTTTCAGGAATCTGTTTTGACTCAAATGCGGGAGTATTTGCTCTCGCTGAATGTACGGTCGGAAAAAATCATAGCTCCTACAATTTTTTTGCATAGAAATGCCGAGAAATACCAACTGGATTTGATTCAGGATATTTGTCTCAATTGTCATGGAATACAAGGGCTGATTTTTGGACTGTCATACTCGCAAGGGGATATATGTATCAGGTCGTTGGAAATACCTTTTTATGATTGCTCCTGGTCCAGTTTAGACCTGTACTATAATTATCGTATTTTTCAATATATGGAAGAGCATCAAATGCTGACAGGGGTTAAGCTGGCACTTCTTGTGTTTCCTTATAACTATTTTGATTACGATATGTCCCTATCTCCGCGGCAGTATGAGAATGGACGTATATTCTCTACCTGGCGATTGGATGATTGGCATCATTATGAGCAAGTCCCGGCCGGAAGGGATTACGTGGCCAACTATAGAATGTTTGGGAAAAAAGTATCATCGTTCTATCATCTGAGCAGATATGAAATGCAGAATCGGGATATCTGCCAAACGGAAGAGGGGACAGCAAAGCTGGAAAATCTATGGTTTCACAGTCACACCAAAACCGTTCATGAAAATATAGAACTATTTTCAGTATTTTTAAGAGGGTTGATAAAGAATGGGATTGCACCAGCGCTGATAGTCCCTCCATTCTTTTTAAAAGCACTGGACATGGAGTCGAAAGCGGCCTATTACAAGAAGAAATATGAATTCTATCAGATCATACAACATATTTTACCAGAAATAAGTGACCAGATAAGAGTGTTTGACTATGCCGGTGTTTTTGCAGACAGACGGGAATTATTTATGGATTTGATTCATTTGAATACTGCTGGAGCAGAAGCGTTTACGCAGATTGTTAACCGGGATGTAGTGTCGGCAATGATCTATAGTCATAATTCAACAATGAACCCGTGAGGCTGCAGGAACTTTGGAAACCTGCCTTTTTTATTCATACATTTCCCCTGTCCCACAGGAGTCTGCAAAACATAGACTTGTAAAAAGCTGAGATCTGCGGTAAACTGTACTTGCATCAAACCTAAAGGGGGTGCTTCTATGAGCAAAGTCTACACTGTATTAGAGCTGCAAACGATATTGGCCCCGATTTTCCAACAGAACGGTGTGAAGCAGGCTATCCTGTTCGGTTCTTACGCCAAGGGACTCGCAACATCAAAAAGCGATATTGACATCCTGGTAAACAGCGGCCTGCGAGGGTTGGCATTCTTTGGCCTGCTGGAGGATGTTGCCACCGCTGTAGAGGCCCCCGTTGATTTGCTGGATATAACACAAATCGAAAAAAACTCTCGGATTGACCGGGAGATCCGGGAGAGCGGGGTGGCTATCTATGGATGACAAAGACCGCAGAGTGCTTCAAAAGCTGCAAGTCCATACAGAGTCCATCCTCCGTTACTGTCAGGAGTGCCGTTCTCTTGAGGAGTTTGAGTCCGATTCCATGCGGGTCGAAGCTACGGTTTTCAACTTGATGCAGATTGGGGAATTATCAAAAACATCTCTAAGCGATGCCGCAAAAGACTCCATCCCAAGCATCCCATGGAAGCAGATATACGGCCTGCGGAACCGAATTGTGCATGGGTATGACGGTGTGGATATGCGTATCGTGTGGGATACCGTGTCGGAGGATATCCCCCGGCTCCAAGCAGGATTGGCAGACATTAACTGCGAGGATGAGAAATCGAATTCATCTTGCCGACCCACAACCTGACCCACTACAGGAAAAATCCGTATGGAAGTAACGGAGCAAGCAGCACACAAAAATCAAAAAGTCCGGGTACAACAGGCCAGGACGGAGGGAAAAGCACGCCCCTACTTCCCCTATTGAATATTCACACGCATGAGGCCACTGGTTCGAGTCCAGTAGTCTCCACCAAACCCCGTCAAATCCGAATGGATTTGACGGGGTTTCTTCTGTTTTCAGTACTTTTTAGGTGTGTTTATTTTTTGGCTTCTGGTGTGACCCACGCGCTGACCCATACGGGGATAGACTGGGATAGGACGGGGCAGCACCGGACGGGATTTTCTCGTCCGGTGCTGCCTTTTTCGGAAATATTTTTGTTACATCGCTTGACTGATGACCGCGCCGATGGTGTCCGCCGCATCCTGCTTCATCTTTATTTGCATCAGGAAACGGCGCTGACTGGCTTTTGGAGAATAATGTTGGGGTTGATGAAGATTGTACTACAACAAGGGACAGTTCACCTCATATTAATAACCTTCTAAGATCCATATTAGAATGACGTTGTGCAATTCCCCTTTTTGAAGGCATACAGTTTGACACATCTTTTTTGTCAACAGCGCACATGATAAGTTGACAAGCCCAAGGGCCTGAAAGTGCCTGTTTGCAAGGGTTTGTCAACTTTTATTTTGCTTACAGGCATAGCTCAGTCATCAAAAATGCATGTAGGGAGACTCGAACTCCCAACCAAATGAATATCCTCATGAGATTTGGCACAGCCTTTTAGGCTGTGCCTTCTTCTATCTTGTAATTGAAATTTAGGGAGGAATATGTTACCATGGAACTGACAAAAAGTGAGCAAATTCGGGCTGGACTGCAAAGGAGCTTTCAAAGCGGGACATCTGCCAAGGCATCAACCGTTTGCTATGGTTACAAGGTCTCTTGTACTGGAGAACTTGTGATTGATCCTACGGAAGCTAATGCCTCGCCATCATAGACCTGTCCCCTTTTCCCTTTTTGACTCCCTTTAACTGCGTGTTTGGACACTCCTGTGAAAAAACTCCCTCTTTACGAAACCCATCTTTTCGTGTAGAATAAACAGGAACACATGGGAAAGGGGGGAGCCGCCATCAGCGATTATATCCTGCATCTGCCGGAGGCGGAGAGCGTCACTCTCTCCGGCCCCACGGCCCTGCGGCTGATCCGCTGCGGCGACGGCGACGCGGCGCTCCTCTATATCGCCATCCTGAAAAACCGGGGCGGCGGAGACGACGGCAAGCTCCGCGCCCAGCTGGGCTGGGACCGGGAGAAGTTCCGCCGCGCGCTGAACGTTCTGGCACAGCAGCGTCTGGTGGCCCTGCCCGGCGGGGAGTCCCCCGCCCCGCCGCCCCCGGCCTCTCCCGCGCCGCCTCCGGAGGACCGGCAGCCGGAATATACCCGGGCGGATATGGCCCGGGCTCTGGAGGGCGCGGAGTTTGCCGGGCTCACCGGCGCGGTGGAGGAAAAGCTGGGGAAGAAGCTTACCACCCCGGACATTGCCATCCTGCTGGGACTGTACGACCAGCTGGGGCTTCCGGCGGACGTGATCTTCCTGCTGGTGGGTTTCTGTGCGGAGCGGACCGCCCAGCGGTATGGCGAGGGCCGCAGGCCCACCATGCGCCAGATCGAGAAGGAGGGCTACACCTGGGCCCGGCTGGGGCTCATGACCCAGGAGAGCGCCGCCGTCTATATCCGGAAGTACCAGCGCAGCCGTCAGGCCCTGCCCAGGATGATGCGCCTGCTGCGCCTGGGGGACCGGCCTCCCGCGCCCAGCGAGGAAAAATACCTGCTGGCCTGGGAGGGCATGGGCTTTGCCGACGAGGTCATCGAGCGGGCCTACGACAAGACCATGCTCAAATGCAAAGAGCTGAAGTGGCCCTATATGAACAAGATCCTCTGCTCCTGGCACGAAAAGGGGCTTCATACCCTGGAGGCAGTCAACGCCGGGGACCGCCCCGGGCGGCCTGCCGCCTCCCGCCGGGACGCGGAGCAGTCCGCACGGGAGGATATGGCCCGGATGGAAAAATATCTGGAGCAGCTGCGCCGGGAAAAGGAGGCGGAATAAATGCCGCGGGACGCGAAAATCATGTCCGAAGCCCTGCACCGCTTCCAGGCGGACAAAGAGCGCCGGAACGCCCGGCTGGAGCGGCGCACGGAGGAGATCTACCGCCGTGTCCCGGCGGTGGAGCGCATCGACCGGGAGCTGCGGGGCACGGCGGCCCGGATCGTGGCGGCCGCCTTCTCGGAGGGCGGCGACCCGGAGAAGGCCCTGGAGCAGCTGGCCGCCGGAAACCTGGCCCTCCAGCGGGAGCGGGCGGAGCTTCTGGTGGGGGCGGGCTATCCCTACGACGCCCTGGACGGCGAGCCGGAGTGCGCTCTGTGCCGGGACAGCGGTTTTCTGCCTGAGGGGGAGCCCTGCCGGTGCCTCATGGCCTACTATACCCAGGAGCAGAACCGGCGGCTGAGCAAGCTGCTGGATCTGGGGAACCAGTCCTTTGAGACCTTTTCCCTGGACTGGTACGGCCGCGAGGTCTGGCCGGAATACGGACGCAGTCCGCTGGAAAACATGAAGATGATCCGGGAGATCTGCGGGGACTATGCCCGCACCTTTCCCCGCTGCCGGGGGAACCTGCTGTTCACCGGCGCGCCGGGGCTGGGGAAGACGTTTCTTTCGGCCTGCGTTGCCCGGGAGGTCAGCGCCCGGGGCTTCTCCGTGGTCTACGACACGGCCGGCCACGTCTTCCAGCAGTTTGAGAGCGGGAAGTTCGGCCGGGAGAATCCCTTTGAGGAGGACCCGGACCGGGAAGTCAACCGGTATCTCAACTGCGATCTGCTGATTATGGACGACGTGGGCACGGAGATGCTCACCAGCTTCGTCCAGTCCGCCTTTTACCGGATCGTCAACGACCGCCTGGTGAACCGGCGGAAAACGGTACTATCCACCAACCTCCCCATGGAGGAGCTGGAACGCCGGTACGGAGAGGCCGCGTCCTCCCGGATACGGGGGGAATATCAGATGCTGCGGTTTTTCGGGGAGGATATCCGGGTCTTGAAGCGGGACCGCTGAGCCGCCGGGAAAGGGAGCGCCATGGAGATTACGCCTGTTGCTTATATCCGCTCGGATTTGAAGGAGAAATTCGGCATTCCCCGTCAGAGCGGGCTGGTGCCCTCCCTCCGGGCGGACGTGGTCTTTACCCCGCCCTACCGGGTCCCGGAGGCGGTGCGGGGATTGGAGGATTTTTCCCACGTCTGGCTGATCTGGGAGTTTTCCCAGGCCCGGCGGGAGAGCTGGTCCCCTACCGTACGGCCTCCCCGGCTGGGAGGCAACCGGCGCCTGGGGGTCTTTGCCACCCGTTCCCCCTTCCGCCCCAACGCACTGGGCCTTTCCGCCGTGCGCCTTGATGCCGTGAAGCCGGATACGCCGCGGGGGCCCATTCTTCACGTCTCCGGCGCAGACCTTCTGGACGGCACGCCCATTTATGACATCAAACCGTATATCCCATACGCCGACGCCATTCCGGAAGCCTCCGGCGGCTTTACCGACCGGGTGGACCGGCTCCTGCTGGCGGTGGACTGTCCCCCAGACCTGCTGGAACGGGTCCCGCCTGAGAAGCGGGAGGCCCTGCTGGCCGTCCTGGCCCAGGACCCCCGGCCCTCCTATCAGGAGGACCCGGACAGGGTGTACGGCATGGCCTTCGCGGAATGGCAGGTCCGCTTCACCGCAGGCGGCGGAAGACTGCGTGTAGTGGATATCTCCAAATAAACGTCTCAAAAGTCACCGGAAATTTCCGGTGATTTTTTGTTTTTCCCTTGCGGCGGACAGGCCGGCATGGTACAATAGGTGTATCCTGGGATATTTTGGGCAATCTATAATGCAAAAGATATAAGGAGAAATGAATGGATATTTTTTCCGTAATTACACTTTGCGGCGGGCTGGCCTTTTTCCTCTTCGGTATGTCCACCATGTCCTCCAGCCTGGAGAAGCTGGCGGGCGGCCGTCTGGAGCAGCTGCTGAAACGAATGACGGACAACCGCTTCAAGAGCCTGCTGCTGGGGGCGGGCATCACCATCGCCATCCAGTCCTCCTCGGCCATGACGGTGATGCTGGTGGGCCTGGTGAACTCCGGCATCATGGAGCTGGGGCAGACCGTGGGGGTCATCATGGGCTCCAACGTGGGCACTACCCTGACGGCCTGGATCCTCTCCCTGTCCGGCATCGAAGGGGACAACGTCTGGCTGAAGCTGCTCAAGCCGGAGGTCTTCTCCCCGGTGGCGGCGCTGGCGGGCATCATCATGACCATGTCCGCCAAGAAGAGCCGGACCAAGGGGGCGGGGACCATCCTGGTGGGCTTCGCGGTGCTGATGACCGGCATGGAGATGATGAAGGACGCCATGAGCCCTCTGGCGGAGATGCCGGAGTTTGCCTCCATCCTCACCGCCTTTACCAATCCCTTCCTGGGGGTGATCGTGGGCGCGGTATTCACCGGCGTCATCCAGTCCTCCGCCGCCTCGGTGGGTATTCTGCAGGCCCTGTCCATCACCGGCGGCATCACCTACGGCATGGCCCTGCCCATCATCATGGGGCAGAACATCGGAACCTGCGTCACCGCCCTGCTCTCCAGCATCGGCGTCAACCGCAACGCCCGCCGGGTGTCGGTGATCCATATCTCCTTCAACCTCATCGGCACGGCGGTGTGTCTGGCGGCCTTCTACGGCAGCGACCTGCTCTTTCACTACGCTTTTATGGACCTCGCCATTGGCCCTGCGGGCATCGCCATGGTCCACAGCATCTTTAATATCGCTACCACCGTTCTGCTGCTGCCTTTCACCCGCCAGCTGGAGAAGCTGGCCTATCTGGTGGTCCGGGAGGACCAGGGGGAGAAGGAGAAATTTGCTTTCATCGACGAGCGCCTGCTGGCCACCCCCTCGGTAGCCATCGCGGAGTGCGCCGGCAAGACCGTGGACATGGCCCATCTGGCGGAGAAAACCATCCTGCGGGCCCTCGCCCTTCTGGAGAAATACGATGAGAAGACGGCCCAGGAGGTCATTCAAAACGAGGACCGGCTGGATCTCTACGAGGACCAGCTGGGCACCCTTCTGGTCCACCTCAGCGGCAGGGCTCTCTCCGACGAGGACAGCCGCAACATTTCCAAGCAGCTGCACACCATCGGGGACTTTGAGCGCATCGGCGACCATGCGGTCAACCTTCTGAAAACCGCCCAGGAGATTCATGAGAAGTCCATCAAATTCTCCCCGCCGGCTTCAGAGGAGCTTGCGGTCCTGCTGGGGGCTCTCAAGGAGATCCTCTCCCTCACCACCCGGGCCTACGCCCAGGGCGACCTGTCTATGGCCGCCAAGGTGGAGCCCCTGGAACAGGTCATCGACGGTCTGGTGTCGGATATCAAGTCCAATCACATCACCCGTCTGCAGAAGGGCCACTGCACCATTGAGATCGGCTTCGTCCTGGCGGATCTTCTCACCAACTGCGAGCGTGTCAGCGATCACTGTTCCAACATCGCCGTGGCGCAGATCGAAACCGCCCTGAACGCTTACCAGTCTCACGAATACCTGAACGCCCTGAAGAGCGGCAGCAACGCCGCTTTCCGCAGCGTCTTTGACGGCTACCTGGCCCAGTTTGCCGTAAAAAAGGAGCAGGTATAAGCGCCTGTATCCATAGGCGGGGATGCAGTCTGGAAAGCGCCTTGCCTCCTCCCGCGGGCAGAAAAAGCACGATTTGAAAATCGTGCTTTTTTTCTGCCTGGCCGCACGGACGGTTTTGACTGGCAATTCGAATCCATGCACTGTTGTCCTCTTCCTGACCGGACGCCGCCGGAGTCCACATTTTTCTCTTTTTTAGCATTGACAGACGGGGACAAACCTCGTATGATTTGGGAGAAGCACCCCAACACCATCACCCGACAATATGGGAGGACCGTCTTATGAGTATTTCTTTTCACCAGGAGGAGCGGGCATTCCGTCTGGACACCCCTGGCTCCACCTATCTGATCGCCCTTGCAGACCAGCCCGGATTCCTGGGGCACATGTACTATGGCCGCAGGATCCCGGATACCGCCATGCGTCATCTGCTGCGGCTGGATCCGGCCGGACCGCCCTTCCAGGATAACGGCGATCAGCTGAACTTCCTGGGTGATCTGCCCACGGAATACCCTGGCTGCGGCCTGGGAGACTACCGGGAGAGCTGCCTGCGCGTGGAGACGGAGGAGGGCTTCCGGGCCTGCAATCTAACCTACCGCTCCCACGCCATCCACGCCGGCAAGCCGGCCCTGCCGGGCCTGCCCGCCACCCGGGGCGGACAGGAGGACTGCTCCACCCTGGAACTGATCTGCGCAGACGAGGCGCTGGAGCTTGAGGTCCACCTGTACTACACCGCCTATGAGGAACTGGATGCCATCTGCCGCAGCGCCCGGATCGTCAACCGGGGAAGCCGTCCGGTGAAGCTCACCGCCGCCCTCTCCGCCTGTCTGGACATGGATAACCGGGACTTTGATCTCATCACCCTCCACGGCAGCTGGGCCTACGAGCGGATGATCCAGCGCCGGAGGCTGGGCTGGGGAACCCAGGGCGTATGCTCCCAGCGGGGCATCTCCTCCCACTCCGGGCAGCCCTTCCTGGCCCTTGCGGAGCATGACGCCAATCAGGAACACGGCCAGGTGTACGCCATGAATCTGGTCTACTCCGGCAACTTCCTGGCCCAGGCGGAGATGACCCAGCAGGAGTATCTCCGGGCGGTCATCGGCATCCACCCCGAGGGCTTCGGCTGGAAGCTGGACCCCGGCGGGAGCTTCCAGACCCCGGAGGCGGTGCTGGTGTACTCCGGTCACGGCCTGGAGGGCATGACCCACACCTTCCACGACCTGTACCGGAACCACCTCATCCGGGAGCCCTGGCGGAACCGCCCCCGGCCCTCCCTGGTGAACAACTGGGAAGCTACTTATTTCGATTTCGATACGGAGAAGCTGCTGGATATCGCCCGCACCGCCGCCGGACGGGGCATCGAGATGCTGGTGCTGGACGACGGCTGGTTTGGCTGCCGGGATACGGACGACAACAGCCTGGGCGACTGGTTTGTCAACGAGAAGAAGCTCCCCGGCGGCCTGAAATATCTGGCGGACCAGATCAACGCCCTGGGGATGAAGTTCGGCCTCTGGGTGGAGCCGGAGATGGTATCCCCCAACTCCGATCTCTACCGGGCCCATCCGGACTACGCCCTTCAGATCCCGGGCCGGAAGCCCATGGAGGCCCGGCACCAGCTGGTGCTGGACATCTCCCGCCCTGAGGTCCGGGACTGCGTATATGCCCAGCTGAAGGCGGCGCTGTCCTCCGCCAACATCGAATATGTGAAGTGGGACATGAACCGCTCCCTCACCGACGTGGCCAGCTTCTGTCTGGAGGCGGACCGCCAGGGAGAGCTGTTCCACCGCTACGTCCTGGGGGTCTATGAACTCCAGGAGCGCCTCCTGGCGGATTTCCCCGGGCTGCTGCTGGAAAACTGCTGCAGCGGCGGCGGGCGGTTCGACCCGGGCATGCTGTACTACAGCCCCCAGATCTGGACCTCCGACAACACCGACGCCGTTGACCGCCTGCGCATCCAAGAGGGCACGGCCCTCATCTATCCCCTGTCCTCCATGGGAGCCCACGTGGCCGCCTGCCCCAGCCACACCAATGGCCGGGTGACGCCCTTCGCCACCCGGGGGCTGGTGTCCCTGCCGGGCTGCTTCGGCTATGAGCTGGATCTCACCAAGCTGACCGAAGAGGAGCTGGACATGATCCCCGGCCAGCTGGAGAACTACCGGAAATACGGCCCTGTGTTCCACGGCGGCGACTACTACCGTCTGGCCTCCTACGGCGAGAACGGGGAGTATGACGCCCTGATGTCCGTCAGCAAGGACAAGCGGACCGCCGTGCTGGACTACGTCCACGTCATGAGCCGCCAGCGGCGGCGGAGCGTGCTGCTGCCGTTGCGGGGACTGGATGAGGAGACCCTCTACCGCTCCAGCGAGACCGGCGAGGTCCGCTCCGGCGCGGGATGGATGTACGGCGGGATGGTCATGCCCTGCATGACCGGAGACTCTACCGGAAAACTGATCGTTTTGGAGGCAGTATGAAAGAATTTAACTACGAACTGACCAAGTCCCCGGAGTTCTTTCAGGACCACCGGGAACCGCCCCACTCCGACCATCTTTACACCCTGGCGGACGGCTCTCCCGCCCGCTTCTCCCTCAACGGGGATTGGTATTTCCACTACGCGGAGAACTTCGCCGGGACCGTCCCCGGCTTCTTCGCCGCCGGTGTGGACTGCCGGGGCTGGGACACCCTCCCCGTCCCCTCCCACCCCCCGCTCCACGGCTACGGACATCCCCAGTATGTAAACGTCCAATACCCCTGGGACGGCTGTGAGGACGTGAAGCCGGGACAGGTACCGGAGAAATTCAACCCGGTATCAAGCTATGTAAAGTATTTTACCCTGCCGGAGTATATGGCAGGAATGCGGATTTTCATCTCCTTCCAGGGCGCGGAGAGCGGCCTGGCCGTGTGGTGCAACGGGCACTACGTGGGCTACGGTGAGGACGGCTTCACCCCCTCGGAGTTTGAGCTGACGGAGTACCTGGTTCCCGGTGAGAACAAGCTGGCCGCCCAGGTGTTCCAGTACACCAACGCCAGCTGGATGGAGGATCAGGACTTCTTCCGTTTCTCCGGCATCTTCCGGGAGGTATTCCTGTACGCCGTTCCGGCGGTCCACGTGCGGGACATGAAGATCACCACTCCCCTCGCCGATGGCTTCGCCTCCGGCGAAGTCCGGGTAGCGCTGGAGGCCGCCGGCGAGGGCCATGCGGCCCTGCGCCTGTACGAAGGAGAGACACAGATCGCGGGCTCCAGCATCTCCCTGCCGGCGGAGAGCGAGGCGGTCCTGCCCGTGGACCATCCCCGCCTCTGGAGCGCGGAAAAGCCCTTTTTGTACCGGCTGTCCATCGAGGTGTTCGATGCCTCCGGCGCACTGACGGAGACCGTCCGGGAGACGGTGGGCCTGCGCCGGTTTGAGATCAGGGACGGCCTGATGCTGCTCAACGGCAGGCGCATCCGCTTCCAGGGGGTAAACCGCCACGAATTTTCCTCCCGGACGGGCCGCTGCGTCACCGAGGCGGAGACCGAGCTGGACATCCGCACCATGAAGCAGAACAACATCAACGCCATCCGCACCAGCCACTACCCCAACCAGAGCTTTTTCTACCGGCTGTGCGACAAGTACGGCATGTACGTCATTGACGAGATGAACCTGGAGTCCCACGGCTGCTGGGAGATGCGGGACCGGAACCTGATCCCCCGGGAGGACCACATTCCCGGGAGCGCCCCCCAGTGGCGCCCGGCGGTCATCGCCCGGGCGGAGGCCATGCTCCGCCGGGACCGGAACCGGCCCAGGGTTCTCATCTGGTCCTGCGGCAACGAGTCCGCAGGCGGGGACAACCTTCTGGCGGCCTCCGGCTATTTTCACGCCATGGACACCCGGCCTGTCCACTATGAGAGTCTCCATCAGGATCCGGACTACGCCAAAACCAGCGACATTTTCAGCAGCATGTACTGGCCTGCCGAGCGCCTCCGGGCGGCGCTGGAGAAGGACTCCTCCCGGCCCGCCATCTCCTGTGAGTACGCTCACGCCATGGGCAACTCCTTCGGCGGGCAGGATGTGTATATCCGCCTGACGGACGAGGTGCCGTCCTATCAGGGCGGGTTCATCTGGGACTATATCGACCAGGCCGTCACCTGGAAGGACCGGTACGGCCTTTGCTATCAGGGCTACGGCGGGGACTTCGGCGACCGCCCCCACGACGGCAACTTCAGCGGCGACGGCATCGTGGACAGCCTCAGCCGCGCCCCCACGGCCAAGATGCAGGAGGTCAAGTATCTCTACCAGAATTTGCAGGTCCATGTCTCTGACCGGACCGTGGAGATTGTCAACAGAAACCTTTTCACCGGCAGCGGGGAATTCGCGTGCGTGGTGCGGCTCTGCCGGGAGGGCGTCCTGCTGGCGGAAAAACCCCTGGAGACCGACGTCCCCCCGGAAGAGCGGCGGACCTATCCCCTGCCCCTGTGGCCGGAGTCGCTGGACACGGAATATACGGTTGCCGTCTCCTTCCGGCTGCGCCGGGATGAGGACTGGGCAAAAAAGGGCCACGAGGTTGCCTTCGGCCAGTGGTCCGGCGGCCGGATACCCCTTCCGGTCCACCCGGACCAGGCCCCGGAGGTCATCGAGGGCGCCTGGAACCTGGGCGTCCGGGGGAAGGATTTCCACGTCCTGTTCTCCAAGACCATGGGCGGGATCATCTCCTACCGCTATCGCGGCCGGGAAATGCTGAAAACCATGCTGGTGCCGAGCTTCTGGCGTGCGGCCACGGATAACGACCGGGGCTGCAAGGCCCCCGTCCGCTTCGCCCAGTGGAAGCTGGCCAGCCTCTATCCCGTCAACCAGAACCCCGATGGGCTGAAGCCCGGCGAACAGACCTGGAGCGTCCGGCGTGAGGACAACTGGGTGGAGATGGCCTATCTCTACCAGATGCCCACCACTCCCGCGGCCTCCTGCCGCCTGTCCTTCCGGGTGTTTGCGGACGGCACGGTGGAGACCACCCTGTCCTCCGACGCTCCCAAGGTGCTGGGGCCCGCTCCGGAGTTCGGCGTGACGCTGAAAATGGACGCGGACTTCCACCGCCTGCGCTGGTATGGCCCCGGCCCGGAACCTACCTACTGGGACCGGCAGTCCGGCGGAAAGCTGGGCGTCTGGGAGACCACTGCGGAGGCGAGCCTTGCCCCCTACCTGAAGCCACAGGAGTGCGGGAACCACGCCAATGTCCGCTGGGCCGCCGTCACGGACGAGGACGGTCTGGGCCTGCTGTTCGAGGGCGACGGAATGAACTTCTCCGCCCTGCCCTGGACCCCCGCCGAGCTGGAGAACGCCGCCCATCCCCATGAGCTGCCCGCCGTCCACCATACGGTGATTCGCGCCTCCGCCATGCAGATGGGTCTTGGCGGGGACGACAGCTGGGGCGCCAAGCCCCGCCCCGAGTATCTGCTTCCGGAGGAGGAAATGACCTTCCGTTTCCGTTTCCGGGGCATTGCCGATTGATATGAGGGGTGGATTAGTCCTTGTCAGCTTCGGCACCAGCGTCCCGGAGGCCCGCAGGGCCGTCACGGCGGTGGAAGATGTCCTGAGGCGGACCGCCCCGGACTGGGAGGCGGTCCGGGCCTTCACCAGCCCCACCATCCGGCGCATCCTCGCCAAGCGGGGGGAGGATGTGCCCAGTCTGCCGGAGGCTTTGGAGCGGCTGCGTTCCAAAGGCGTCCGCCGGGCGGCGGTGCAGCCCACCCATCTGCTCTACGGCTTTGAGTACGACAGGCTCCGGGCCGAAGCGGAAGCCCTCTCCGGCGGATTTGACGCCCTGACCGTGGGCCGCCCCCTGCTGGCGGACACGGCGGACCTCCGGCGGTTCGCCGCCGGACTTGACGGGACGTACCCGCAGGAGGACGGCGGAGCGGTGGTTCTTTTGGGCCATGGCACGGAGCATTTCGCCAACGCGGTCTATCCCGCCCTCCAGACCGCCCTGCGTCTGGCAGGCCGTGAGGACATGCCGGTAGGCAC
>JAAZZJ010000280.1 GCA_014237695.1 Oscillospiraceae bacterium
GCGCCCATGGCGCACAATTCGACGCTCGCTCCGCGCAAAGAGTTTTTCCCGTGGGCCGGCCAAAGGCCGGCTTAGCGCTGAAAGCGCCGCTGTGCGGCGCTTCACGACGTACACGCCGCGGGAAAAACGATTGAATTGTATT
This sequence comes from Oscillospiraceae bacterium, assembly GCA_014237695.1. Taxonomy (GTDB): domain Bacteria; phylum Bacillota; class Clostridia; order Oscillospirales; family Oscillospiraceae; genus Pelethomonas. The sequence continues at coordinate 143 of JAAZZJ010000280.1, forward strand.
TGCCGCCTGCGGGCGGCAAACTCTTGCAGAGGGCTTTTTTGACAGTCAGAAGTTGTCCACGATCATCAGAGGCTTGCGGTAAAACACCTGGGAAAGGGACGCCGGACGGCGCACCTCCAGACTGTCTACCCACGCCGCCGCTTCCTGAAAGCCGCAGACGCCGGCGATCAGGGCGGAGAAGGCGGTGATGGAGAGAACTGCGTCCGCTTCCTCCTGAGTCTCCTCCACAGATACCGCCTTCCCCTGAGAGAATTGGACGGCAAAGGTCCTGTTATTCTCCGGAATCTGCGGGTCCCGGATCTCCAGTACGGCGGAGCCGCTGCCCAGGTATGCCGCCTTTTTCAGAACGCTCTCCGCGTTGATTACCCGCACCATCCCCGACGGATGGAGAATGCTGGAGGCGGCATCCATGGACCACTCCGGCAGCATGTACTGCATGGCCTCAGACGCCGGGAGGGCGAACTTGGCCAGCACATGATCGGAGGAAAGGCTCTTGAAGAGATTCATCAGGCCGGAGAAGCCCTCCCGGTCCACAAAGCAGAAGCGGCTGCACACCAGGTTCCGGCCCTCCTTCTCATCCGCCTTGCTGAACGTGGCGTAGGCCTTGGGCGTTCCGTCCTGCGCGAAGCAGACATAGGTGAACAGCTGCCTGACAGCCGGGTCCGGCTCTTCCGTCCACTTGTAGTCCTCCGGCCGGTGCTGGACCATCATGTTGTATTTGCTCTCCCAGCAGGCGTCTACTGCCCGTATGGCCTCCGTCATAGGATTTCCGGCTTCGGCCAGGCGGAAGGTTCCGCTGAATTCCGGAGGGACCAGCAGGCTCAGGCGGACGGAGGTAAAGAGCTTCCGCACGCAGCACTCATAGCCGAATTTGCGGTAGTAGGCGGTAGAGAAGGGATACAGATAGGAAAAATCATACCCGGAGGCGTACATATCCGGCAGGGCCGCCTGAAAGCAGCCCCGGATTCCGCCCCGCCGCCGGTACTGGGGAAGGGTGGCTACGCCGCCGATCCCGCCCATCCTGCAGGCGTGTCCGTCAAACCGGACGGTATAATCGTTGATGGTAAAGGTACTCATCATTTCGCCGCTGCTATCGTCAAAGGCGGACCAGCGGTGCAGGTTTTCGCCGTCCGGCTTGGCGGCGGCCTCCCGGGTCGTAGGCAGTTCAAAGGCGATGGCAAACAGCTCGTTGGCGCGCAGAGTCTCCTCGGGCCTGGTTTTTCGGACAATCATTGCAAATCCTCCTTGCTATTTCTCTATGGAAGCATGGCATCCATCTTCCCGCGCAGATTGATTCAACCGGTCCTTCCCTGCTTTTCCTCCAGCTGCTTCACCCGGCCCTCGGACGGCGTCACATAGGCCGTCTGGTACGGATCGTAGACCACCATTCCCGGTCTTGCCCCGTGGGGCTTTTTTACATTCCGCACCTGGGTGTAGTCCACGGCCACCTGTCCGCTCTCCCGGCCCTGGGAGAAGTATGCCGCCAGTATGGCCGCCTCGGTCATGGACTGTTCGTCCGGCTCCTGGCCCTGCGTGCAGAGGATGACATGAGAACCATGGATCCGCTGGGTGTGAAACCAGTAATCGGTCTTGAAGGCCTCCCGGACCAGCTGGTCGTTCTGGGTGTTGCTGCGCCCCACCAGAATCTGGAAGCCGCCGCTGGAGAGGAAGGTCCGGGGACGCCCCGGAGCCCGGCGGGGCTCCTTCTTCCCGGGAGCGGGTCCCTTCAGGTGGCCCGCCTCCCGCAGTTCCCGGCGGATGTCATTGAAATCCTGCTCCGTCTCTGCCCGGCTCAGCTCGTCCAGGACGCTCTCCAGCCAATCCCGCTCACGGCGGGCCAGCGCCATCTGTTCGGAGAGATATTTCTCCGCCGTCTTGGCCTTGCTGTAGCGTTTGAAATATTTGGCCGCGTTCTGCTGGGGCGTCAGCAGGGGGTCCAGGGGGATGTCCACCTCCGGACAGCCCTCCTCGTAGTAGTTCTGGGCCCGCAGGAGGCTCTGGCCCCGTTCCATCCGGTAGAGGTTGGCCGTGATGAGTTCCCCCGAGATCCGCAGGCGGTCCCGGTCCTGGGTCTGGGCGTACTCCTTCTCCTGGAGGACCAGCTTCCGGCGGGCCCGGTCCCGGGCGCTGGAGGCCGCCCGCTGGAGGTCCGCTCCACGCTGGCGGACCCGCTCCAGCTGCTCCCGGGTCTCATAAAAGGCGTCCAGCATGGGGGAGAAGGCATCCCAGGGCGCACCCTCCATGGCGCTGCCGTATTGATAGATGGGGATATAGGAGAAATCGGAGGGCTTGCCGTCTCGGATAAGCATCCAGGGGGTGAAGTGCCTCCCGTTCTCCCCGCGCACCGTCTCCTGCCACACAGAAAAGGCTGCCGTCAAGTTCTCCCGGTCCGCTGCGTCCCATATATGTTCCCTGTCCCCGCAGCCTGTCGTGGCCAGCTCCCGGCACACCAGCGGGGACAGCCCATAGAAACGGTCCAGCAGCCATTGGGCGGCGTCCGTCCCGTCGGGGACGGCGGCCAGCATGTCTCGGAAGTCCTCCGGACCGGCAGACAGCGGGTCCAGCTTTTCCTGGGCAGGCGGGAGGTGGTAGAAAAGGCCGGGGAGGACCTGACGCTTCTCGCTCATCTCCATGTCCACACGGCGCAGGCAGTCGATGATCCGCTCCTGACCGTCCAGAAGGATCAGGTTGGAGTACCGGCCCATGCACTCGAATACCAGCCGCCTCCGCCCCGGCTCCCCCAGCTCGTCCACGATGTCCAGGGTCAGAATCACCACCCGCTCCAGGCCAGGCTGATCGATGGCCGCCAGCCGGCCGCCGGACAGGTGCTTGCGCAGGAGCATACAGAACATGGGCGGCGCGGCGGGGTTCTCCCGGGTCAGACCGGTGAGGTGCAGCCGGGACTGGCTGGCCCCGGCGCACATCAGCAGTTTTTTATTTCCCCGCAGGGTCAGGATGATCTGGTCCCGGGCGGGCTGCTGGATCTTCTCCACCCGCAGGCCCAGAATGGTTTCTCTCAGCTCCCGGACTACGCCGGACAGACATACCGCATCAAGAGGCATCTTGGTCCTCCTCCATCATAACCGCAAATAGTTCGTTGATCCGCTCCCTCTGTCCCCGGAGATAGAGATCTCCCAGCAGACACTCCAGGGCGGTTGCTTTCAGATAATCCGCCCGGCTGGCGCTGTGGGGGATGGTGTGGACGTGGGCGTTGCGCCCCCGCTTGTACACCGCCAGCTCCTCCTCCGTCAGCAGGGGCAGGATGCGCTCCGCCCGCTCTGCCTGGGCAGGGGCTCTCACCAGCTCTACTGCCGCCCGGTGGAGTCCTTTGCCGGTGGCCTGGCCATGGGCACAGAGCCAGGTGCGCACCAGCAGTTCGTACACTCCATCCC
>JAAZZJ010000281.1 GCA_014237695.1 Oscillospiraceae bacterium
TCGTTGCGGTTTCGCTATTCAAATTATAATTGAAACTATTGTATGGAACACAGAAGCCATATTATATTGTAAATGTTATCTTTCAGGGTCTGCCGAGGCCAGCGATGCCGCCTCCAATAGGGTTCCCGGCACCGTTGGAATCCCACGCACCCAAGCCGCCACCGACTCTCTTGTCAAGGGGATCCTGACACTCCGCCTGGCATGGCGCAATGCCAGCATCGGCATCCTCGGGAGAAACCGGATTCTCCACATCCTCCGCCTGAACAGGCGGCTCATTTTCCGGCGCATCCATAGCGCCAGCCTGGCCGGGCAGCAGGGACAGACGGATCATCCTTTCTTTTTAAGATGAGCCCATTATACATAGATCCTGGTGTGAAGTCCATATCGTTTCATGCAAATTTTTCCTTCCGTCAAACAGCAAGTTGTGAAAAGATTATCAAATATACGATGTCTGTCTTGACAAACTGTGGACCATACCATAAGATAGTAAAGCAAATTTATCCAAGGAGACCGCCGGTTATGAACGAATTTAAACTGGGGACATATATCAGGAAACGCCGGGAAGAGCTGGGGATCAGTCAGGAGGAGCTGTGTGAAGGGTTCTGCTCCGTTCCCAACCTCTCCCGCATTGAAAACAACCAGCAGGACCCCTCCCGAAGCTTGACAAAAAATCTGCTGGAGCGGTTGGGGCTGCCGCGTGACAAATTTACAGCGTTTTGGGGTCAAAAGGATATCACAGTAGGCGCGTTGATGCGTGAGATCAATAACGATGTAGTCCGGCATCGTCGGGCACCAGAAGAGGAGCGGCCAAAAGTACGAGAGCAAATTCGAGAAAAGTTAGCAGAGCTGGAGGAAATCACCGCGCCGGACGATAAGATAGCCCAGCAGTTTTTGCTGGCGCAAAAAGCCTTGTTAGGTGAATCAAGCGGACCCTACAGTTTTGAGAAAAAGCTGGCGATACAGATGGAGGCAATCCGGCTGACGTGTCCTGGGTTTGACCCGGAGGATTTCCGGCGAGGCCATTATAGTGAGAATGAGGCTTTATTGATTAATCAGATCGCCACCACCTATTCTGCGGCTGGACAAAAGAGCAGAGCAATCGACATTGACCGTCAATTGCTCTGGTATATTGAAAAGTACTTTAAAGAACTGGCTGGGTATGCGGGGACCTTCTGCCTGGTTGCCCACAACTTTGCCATTTATTTAGGGGCTGAAAAACGCTATGCAGAGGCTATTGAGATTGCAGAAAAGGGACGAAAAACCTGCATCTATTATGGCGATTATCAGTTCCTGCCTGGTTTCCTGGCGGTTCAGGCAGAGTGCAGTTTCTTTCTGGGCAGAGAGGAGCAGAGTAAAGAACTGTACCTTCAGGCCTACTATCTCTATAAAGCGTTTGAGGATCGATGTAACCGCGATATTATGCGGCAGGAAATGCAGGAACGGCTGGGAATAGAGTTTGCTTAAATAAATGCAGCCTATTCTCCGTTATGTTTGGTATCTTCATCTTTTGGCAGCTCCCCTAAAAAGAACGGCATCACCAGATTTTCCGTTTCACCCGACTGTGTTGCCTCTGGAGCCTCCGTCTGAACGGGAGGCGCGCCTTCCGGCGCGCCAACAGCGCTCACCTGACCAGGCAGCAGGGACAGGCAGATCAACAGGGACAGCAGCAGCGAGACAAGTTTTTTCAGCACTGGGATCATCCTCTCTCTTTAAATTAACTTCAGTATATCACATTCCCCGGAACAGTCCATATCGTTTCACGGAAATTTTTTCTTCCGCCAAACAGCAGGTTGTGAAAAAATCATCAAGTATAGAACGTTTTCCTGGCTGCAAAAAGCGGCGCCGGTTTTCACAGCAAACCGGCGCCGCTTTTTTTGTATCGTTTTCCCCTCCTGCCCAATACGGTTCGCTTTGGGGCGCTGTTCGTTCTTTCAGAGCGAATAACCGTTCCGGCGCTCACCTTCGATGAGTACCTTGGGGAATCCCATCACACCAGCAAAGTCCTCCCCGGACATAGTCTCATGCTCCAGCAGGTACGCCGCCGCGGCCTCCATCTGCTCCCGGTGGGCGCTCAGCACCTCCTGACAGCGGCGGTAGGCGGCATCGATGATGGCCTTGACCTCCTGGTCGATCTGGGCGGCCACCTCCTCAGAATAGGTCTTGGCCTGGGCCATGCTGCGGCCGATAAACACCTCGTCGCTGCCCGAGTCGAAGCTGACGGAGCCCAGACGTTCGCTCATGCCGTAGGCCGTGACCATCTTCCGGGCGATCTCGGAGGCCCGCTGGATGTCGTTGGACGCGCCGGTGGAGATATCGTCCAGAAAAAGGCTCTCCGCCACCCGGCCTCCCAGCAGGGCCGCGATCTCCTCCTCCATATAGCGCTTGGAGTAGTAGCCCCGGTCCTCTCCCGGCAGGGAGATGGTCATGCCCCCCGCCTGTCCCCGGGGGATGATGGTCACCTCGTGGACGGGGTCCACGCTGGGCAGACAATGGTGCATGACGGCGTGGCCCGCCTCATGGTAGGCCGTGAGCTTACGCTCATGCTCCGGCACCACGCGGCTGCGCTTTTCCGGACCGGCGATGACCTTGATGACCGCCTCCTGGAGGTTGTCCATGGTGATGAACTTCTGTCCCTTCCGGGCGGACAGCAGGGCTCCCTCGTTGACCAGATTCTCCAGATCCGCCCCGGTGAAGCCCGACGTGGACTGGGCCAGGACCTTCAGGTCCACGTCCTCCGCCAGGGGTTTGTTTTTGGTGTGGACGGCCAAAATTTCCTCCCGGCCCCGGCTGTCGGGACGGCCCACGTAGACCTGCCGGTCGAACCGTCCGGGACGCAGCAGGGCGGGGTCCAGGATGTCCGCCCGGTTGGTGGCCGCCAGGACCACCACGCCGGAGTTGCTGCCGAAGCCGTCCATCTCCACCAGCAGCTGGTTGAGGGTCTGCTCCCGCTCGTCATGGCCGCCGCCCAGGCCCGCGCCTCTCCGGCGGCCCACGGCGTCGATCTCGTCGATGAACACCACCGAGGGGGCCACCTTCTTGGCCTCCTCGAAGAGGTCCCGCACCCGGCTGGCGCCCACGCCCACGTACAGCTCCACGAAGTCGGAGCCGGAGATGGACAGGAACTGGACCCCGGCCTCCCCGGCCACGGCCTTGGCCAGCAGGGTCTTGCCGGTACCCGGAGGGCCTACCAGCAGTACGCCCTTGGGGATGCGAGCCCCCAGGTCCAGATACTTCCTGGGTTCCTTGAGGAAGCCCACAATCTCCTGCAGCTCCTCCTTTTCCTCCCGCGCTCCGGCCACCTGTTCAAAATCCACCCGCTCCTGGCTGTCGGAGCCGAAGCGGATGGCGTGTTGCCGAAGCGCCGGCCCTGGTCTCCCCCGACCTGTTCGCCCGCGATGCCGAGGAGATGCGCCGCCTGCTCTCGCCGTACTTCACGGATGCCTTCCGCGACAGCTATCGCGATCACGTACCAGAGCGATTCCGCCGCCCCGATGACAGTGGGTGGTTCCCACGTTTCATCGCCAC
>JAAZZJ010000282.1 GCA_014237695.1 Oscillospiraceae bacterium
TCGTGGCCGGACAGCACCGCCCGCTGGTTGTAGGCCCCCTCCCGGACACCCCGGATAGCCGCTTGCAGGCTGTTCAGCCGCCGGGTCAGCTGGCGGGCAAACACGGCGCTGAGCATGACCACCAGGGCCGCAATGCCGATGGAGATACTCAGCAGAGTGCTGCTGAGATTCTCCAGCAGAGAGGCCTGCTGGGTATCGTACTCGTAGACGTACACGCCGCCGGTGATCTGGTTGCGGTACAGCACCGGCTGGGCGGCGGAGGAGTGAAACGCCCCCTCCTTGTAGACGCTGTAGGCCTCGCTGTTCCCCCGCAGGGCCTCTACCAGCTCGTTGTAAAAGACATACCGGCCAACCGCGCTGCCCACCTCCCGGGTGTCGTACAGCACCTTCCCGAAGGAGTCGGACACGATGGCCCGGGAAATGCCTGTCATGTCCACGTTGGACAGGGCCTGTCCGACGTTCTCCTCCGTCAGCTCGTCCAGTCCGGATACGGCGGCATTCAGCACGGCGGCGCTGCTGAGGAGGCTGCTGCACTTGGACCGGAACACCAGGTCCTGACTGACCAGCAGCGGATAGGTGTTCATCAGCACCATCACCACCAGCAGTATGGCCAGATAACTGGCGCTGATTTTCAGCTGCAAGGAAATCCTACCCCTTAAAATAGTAGCCAACTCCCCACTTGGTCAGAATATATTCCGGCTCCGCCGGACGCCGCTCCAGCTTCTCCCGCAGGCGGCGGATATGGACGTCCACCGTCCGGTAGTCCCCGGTGTAGCTGTAGCCCCACACCACGTTCATCAGGTTCTCCCGGCTGAAGACCCGCCGGGGATTCTTCATGAGCAGCTCAATGAGGTCGTACTCCTTGGCGGTCAGCTCCACCACCTCTCCGTCCCGGATGGCCACCCGCTGCTCCGTGTCCAGAGTCAGGTCCCCCACGGTAATGGGGCTCTTCCCCTGGGCGGCGCTCCCGGTGGCCCGGCGGAGCATGGCCCGGATGCGGGCTTTCAGCTCCAGAATGTTGAAGGGCTTGGTAATGTAGTCGTCCGCTCCGCACTCGAAGCCGATGATCTTGTCCGTATCCTCGCTGCGGGCAGTAAGCATGATGATGGGAACGTTGGAGAATTCCCGGATGCGCATACAGGCCTCCAGGCCGTCGATCTCCGGCATCATCAGGTCCAGTATAATCAGATCAAAGCCCCCCGTGCGGGCAAGCTCCACTGCCGCCGTACCGTCGTAGGCGCACTCCACCTGGTAGCCCTCGTTCTCCAAGTTGAATTTTATCCCTTTCACCAGCAGGCGTTCATCGTCTACCACCAGTATTTTCATAGGCACTCTTTTTTGCTCCTCCAATTGCTGCGTATATTCTCTCGCGTCCTTCGGGCGCGATGGCAGGTTGTTTCTCGTTGACAGCCCGTGGGTTTTCGAACAGAAGCAGGAAGCGGCGCGGCCCGCAGGGCCGCAAAATAAAGTTGAATTTCTCGTAATGCTCTGCTATACTATAAAAAAGCCCTGGAAAGCGGGGCTCCCCCCTTCCATTTACCAGTATACCATATTCTTGGAGAGAATGATATGAAAATTCGCCGTTTCTGCGCTCTTTTTTTTGCCATGTTCCTGCTCCTCTCCCTCCCCGCTCCCGCCCTGGCCGCCGACGCGCCCCAGGAGCCTCCCCAGGAGCAGGGCGAAACGCCGGTCGAGTCCCAGGAACCCGAGCCCCCTGAGCCGGAAGAACCTGCCGGATTCCACGTGGCGGCCAAGGCCGCCCTGCTCATCGACCCGGAGACCGAGGAGATTCTCTATGAGCAGAACATCCACGACCGCCTCTACCCCGCCAGCGTCACCAAAATCATGACCTGCCTGCTGGTGCTGGAGGCCATTGACGACGGCAGACTCTCCAAAAGCCAGGTCCTCACCGCCAGCGAGACCGCCATCTCCGAGGTTCCCCCGGACGGCAGCAACGTGGGCATCAAGGTGGGCGAGGAGCTGACCGTGGAGGAGCTGCTCTATTGCATTATGCTCTCCTCCGCCAACGAGGGGTGCAACATGCTGGCGGAAGCCATTGACGGGTCCATCTCCGCTTTCGTGGCCCGCATGAATCAGAAGGCCCGGGATCTGGGGTGCGAGGATACCAATTTCTGCAACACCAACGGTCTGCCCGACGTCGGCCACTACACAACCGCCTGGGACCTCTACCTCATCACCAAGGAGGCCCGCACCTACCCCGACTTCATGCCTTTGGTGGACACCATCTATCATCAGGTCCCCGCCACCAACATGGCCGAGCCCCGGGAACTCTACACTACCAACTACCTCATCTCCAGCTACAAGACCAACTACTACATCTATCAAGGCGCTCACGGCATCAAGACCGGCTCCACCAGTGCGGCGGGCTACTGTCTGGTCTCCTCCGCTGACCGGGACGACCGCAGCCTGCTCACCGTGGTGCTGGGCGCGGACCGGGTGGTAACCCCTGAGATCACCCTGACCTACAGCTTCATCGAGACCTCCAAGCTCTTTGACCACGGCTTCGACGACTTCGACCGGAAGGTCCTCCTGGCCGCCGACGAGCTGGTAGGCGAGGTGGACGTGGAGCTGTCCCAGCAGCAGAACACGGTGAAAGTCCATCCCTCCCAGGAGATCGAGCGGCTGGTCCCCGCAGATCTGGACCCGGTGAAGGACGTGGACCGGATCACCACCTACGAGTCCGAGAGCGTGGAGGCCCCCGTGGTCAAGGGGCAGGTTATGGGAACCATCACCCTCAAGAGCGGCGACACCGTCTACGGCACGGTGGACCTGCTGGCCGACGAGGACGTGGCTGTCTCCCGTCTGCTGGTCTTCCGCCGGGACCTGCTGGACTTCCTCCACAAGCCAACCCTTTGGATCGTTCTGGGGGCCTCCGGCGGCGCCATCATCCTGCTGGTGATCCTCCGGGCTATCTTCAAGTCCAGGCGGCGCAGCAGCTACAACCGCCGTCAGGCCGCCCGGAGGAGCGGCTCCAACGGATACCGGGGCAGACGACGGTAAACAGCACAGAAGAGACGCGAAGCGATTTCCCCGCTCCGCGTCTCTTCTGTTTTTACAGCAGCAGCATCCCCGCTGCCAGCCGGACCAGGGCGCACAGCGCCAGGGACAGGAACGCCGTGCCGTACAGCAGGCAGCAGGCCCGGGGGATGTCCTCCGGCTCCACCTCCCGAAGCGGGTCGCCGATGTAGGGCTTTTTATGGAGCGCGCCGTGATACCAGGCGTCTCCCGCCAGACGCAGGCCCAGCAGGCCCGCGCATACCGACTCTGTCTGAGCTGAGTTGGGGCTGGCGTGGTTGTACCGGTCCCGCCGGAAGATCCTCCAGCCGTTTCTGGCGTCCATCCCCAGCAGTGTCCCCGCGGCAAGCATCAGAAGGCCCGAGAGGCGGGCGGGGAGATAATTCATCACATCGTCCATCTTCGCCGGGACAAAGCCGAAGTCCCGGT
>JAAZZJ010000283.1 GCA_014237695.1 Oscillospiraceae bacterium
ACAATGGCCGGGGAAACGTATATCGTGGTTTTGGGGAACGCCAAAAGGCCCTCGATGATTACAATAAGGCAATTGAGTTGGACCCCTCCTTTGCGTATGCCTACAACGGACGTGGAAATGTATATTCTGATTTAGGAGAACAGCAAAAAGCCCTTGAAGATTACAATAAGGCAATTGAGTTGGACCCTTCTTATGCAACTGCCTACAATGGCCGGGGAAATGTATATCGTGATCTCGGAGAACGTCAAAAAGCCTTCGAAGATTACAACAAGGCAATCGAGTTAAACCCCTCTTTTGCAAATGCCTACAATGGGAGGGGAATTACATATCATGATTTAGGAGAACAGCAAAAAGCCCTTGAAGATTACAATAAAGCGATTGAATTAGACCTCAACTACAAATTTGCTTACAGAAACCGAGGCCTTTTATACAGCAAATTAGGCAACCTTGAAGCAGCTGTCAAAGATTATACACAAGCAATCCAATTGGACCCCAAATATAAAAACGCCTACCTAAACCGTGCAGACGCATATTCAGCCCTGGGCCAGGAATCGCTTGCGGAGGCAGACCGAAAAGCCGCGGCAGAATTATGATTTTATTACAACAAAGGGTCTCAGGCAAATCCATATCCTTGTACTCATCTGCATCCCGTTGCGCTCCGGCATCGCCGGTGTGCTGTTTATCCTGGCCTTGATCTCCCGGAAAGGCGGTTTCCAACGGCTCAGGACAAAGGCGTTCTCATCACCGGGCAAGGCGTCCCAAAGCTGTAAAAGAGGGCGCGAAGCCAATGCTTCGCGCCCTCTTTTACACTCCTGGTTCAACGGTCTTCCTTCTCCAGAAATGCAGCCTGAACCGCCAGTGTCTCCAGCGTATCCCCCAGCTGCGTTAGAACTGCGGCCAACACCGCCAGCTGTCCCGCCGGCAGGCACTCATACAGGGTGTTGGCTACCGCTGAGACAAACAGCGTCAGCTCCCTCGGGTCCATCGCTACCCCTCCCTTTCCCTTATCCTATGCCGGGAACGGAGGGGCGTCCCCTCAGAGGCTATAAAATCCTGCCGGGTTTAGCTGGACTTCTTGATGGTTTCCCGAAAATTGCTGATGCTGCCGGCGTTGGTATCAGGATAAATGCTTCTACTTGGCAGCCTGGGACATCTCACCTTAGATATCTTGGACTGTCCGGAACTCCGCAGGTCCCGGATCACCGGTAAAAACGGCAATCAATTCATTGCCCCCGCACCTCCGCCGAACATATCCTCTACCCGCTCTGCCGCCGCGGGACAGGAAATCAATTCCGGGTCCTTTTCCAGCAGCTCAAGCGCAGCCCCCTGGGCCTCCTTCAACAGGCTTATATCACATGTCAAATCCGCAATCTTCAGTGCCGGCAGCCCGTGCTGCCGCCTCCCGAAGAAATCCCCGGGGCCCCGCAGCTTCAGATCCTCCTCAGCTATCCGGAACCCGTCTCCCGTCTGCGTCATGACCTTCAGCCTCGCCCGGGATTCCTCGCTCCGATTGTCAGAAATCAAAATGCAGTAGGATTTATGGCTCCCCCGTCCCACACGCCCCCGCAGCTGGTGGAGCTGGCTGAGCCCGAACCGGTCCGCATCCTCCACCACCATCACAGCAGCATTGGGTACGTCCACCCCTACCTCCACTACCGTTGTGGAAACCAGAATGTGTGTCTCTCCGGCGGCAAACGCCGCCATGACCCGCTCCTTTTCCCTGGGCTTCATCCGCCCATGGACGCAGGCCACCGTCAGATGGGGAAACACCTTCTCCTGGAGCATCTTCGCGTACTCCGCCGCCGCCTTGCGGTCGTCGGGTATCTGGTCGTTCTCCTCCACCATAGAGCAAATCATATAGGCCTGCCGCCCTTCGGCAATCTGTTTCTCCAAAAACCGGTATATTCTCTGCCGGTAGCTGCCGGGGACGCTGAAGGTGTCGATCTGCTGCCGTCCCGGCGGAAGTTCATCTATGACCGAAACATCCAGGTCCCCATAAATCATCAGCGCCAGCGTCCTTGGAATGGGCGTGGCCGACATCACCAGCAGATGCGGCCGCTCCCCCTTGGCCGCCAGAGCGGAGCGCTGCCCTACGCCGAACCGGTGCTGCTCATCCGTAACCACCAGACCCAGGTCCTGATAGGCCACATCCGCACTGATAAGAGCATGGGTGCCGATAACCGCCTGCACCTCCCCGCTCTCCAGCGCCGCCAGAATACTCCTGCGCTCCTTCGCCTTCACTGCCCCGGTCAGCAGGGCGGTGTGAATGCCCAATTTCTCCAGCAGCGGGGCCAGCCCCTTGTGGTGCTGCTCCGCCAGGATCTCCGTGGGAACCATCAGCGCCGCCTGCTTCCCGTTTGCCGCAGCGCACACCATGGCGGCGGCGGCCACCATGGTCTTGCCGGAGCCTACATCCCCCTGAACCAGGCGGTTCATCGGACGCCCGGAAGCCAGATCGGTACGGATATCCTCAACGGCCCGCCGCTGAGCCCCGGTAAGAGCAAAGGGCAGCTGCCCGTAAAACGCCGTCAAATCTAAGTTCTCCCAAGGTGCGCAGGCTAGCCGGTCCCGTCTGCCCCGCAGCCTCCGGAGTCCGATGGCCAGCAGAAACAGCTCCTCGAACACCAGCCTCCGCCGGGCGATAGCCAGCTCCTCCTCGCTGGCGGGAAAATGGATCTGCTCGTAGGCGTAGCCAATGCGGCACAGCCCATGCGCCTGCCGTACATCGTCCGGCAAGGGATCCGGCAGTAAGGACCGGCAGGCAGCCAATCCCTGCTCCATGGTTTTCACCAGCGTCATCTGGCTGATGCCGGCGGTGAGAGGATAGACGGGCATAATCCGTCCCGTCATGAGCCGGCCTCCCTCCCGCTCAACAACAGGGTTGGACATGGCGCGCCTGCGTCCTGTGACCTCCGCCTTACCAAAGAACGTGTAGGTCTCCCCCGCCTGAAAACTGTCCTTCCGGTACGCTTGATTAAAGAAAGTGATGTCCAGAGCCCCGGTCTCGTCCACTGCCCGCAGCTTGACCAGCTCCAGTCCGGCGCGGATGTGGTTCAGTGTTGGCGGCGTGGCCACCATGGCCTCCACGCAGGCGCTCTCACCCTCCTCCAGGTCCCTGATCTTCTTGAAGGTCCGCCGGTCGTCGTAGGCTCTGGGGAAATAGGAGATCAGGTCCTTCAGCGTCCGGATCTCCAGCTTTTCCAGGCTCCTGGCCCGCTGCTCTCCGATGCCCTTGACATAGCGGACACTGGTAGTCAGCTCCGGCATGGGTGCGCCTCCATTCTCTGTCCCAGCCGCCACAGCAGGGGCTCAAAATCCACACCCTCCCGCCGGGGCGTATCCTCCTCCCAGGTCCGCCGGGCGCACTGGCTGACAAACTCCGCCGCCAATCCCGCAGCTTCTGCCAGGGACCATCCCCGAACCAGTCCGCCCGCCAGCACGCTGGCGAACAGGTCCCCCGTCCC
>JAAZZJ010000284.1 GCA_014237695.1 Oscillospiraceae bacterium
GGCGGATGCTCCTGCCCCGGAAACATCCGCGCCGGAGCCCCCGGCCCCGGAGAACGCCCCCGAGCAGACTGGCGGCGAACCACCCGCCCAGGATGCCCCGGCTGGGGCCCCCGGCGCGGTGAATGTCTCCGCTGACCAGATTGAAAAGCTGATGGCGGAGCGCCGGGCGGCGGGACGTGCGGAGGTGGAAAAGAACGAGCCGCCCGAACCGGAACAGCCGCCCACCCCGGCCCCGGAGGAAAAGGCCGCCGGGGAAAAGGGGCCCGCCAAAAAGGACAAGGCCGCCAAAGAAAAAACGCCCGAGCCGGATAAGCCCAAGGGCAGGCGGGGCCGCAAGCCCAAGGAAGAAAAGGCGGGGCCCGGTGAACCGGGAGGGACGGGGGCCCGCCGTGGCCGCCCGGCCAAGGCTGACAAGGCGGCCACGGACAAGCCCCCGGCTCAACCTCGAGACAAAATGTCCCAAGGCAAGGGCGGAAAGGCCGCCACGGTAAAGGGCAAGGAAGAGGCTCCCGCCGCTCCCCCGCCTGCGCCGGAAGTGCCGCCCCAGCCCCGTGACGCGACCCGCGCCGAAAAGGAAGAGATTGTTTACCTCAACCTCTCGGAGCTGTTCCCGTTCAAAGACCATCCCTTTGGGGTGCGGGACGATGCGGAAATGAAAGGGCTTGTGGAGTCCGTCAAGGACAACGGCGTACACCAGCCCGCGCTGGTGCGTCCCCGCGAGGGCGGCGGCTATGAAATCATCGCGGGCCACCGCCGCCAGAGGGCCAGTGAGCTGGCCGGGTTTGCAAATATGCCGTGGGTGGATAACAACAGCGATCTCATTCTTGTGCGGAAATTCGCCCTGCGCTTCCTGTTCAACAAAACGAGCCAGGAAATCGCCACCCCACAGCGGCCCCGCACCATGGCCCCCTATATACTTCAGGCCCGCAAGGTGGATTGGCTGCTTGGCGCAATGGAGAAAAAGCACCTGGATACATTAATGTCCGTAGAGACATTCTTGAAAAAACACGCTTGCAGTCTCTTTTGCCGTCTGCCGATGCTCCCGGCCTACTACCGGGACTATGCCGGAGTGCTGGAGCGGGAGAAGCCGGGGAACTACCGGGAGCAGCTGGCCCGTCTGGAGGGGGAGCCGCAGACCAACCCCGGCCCCACCCTGGAGCAGCTGCACCGGCGGGGCATTTACATCGTGGGCATCAACCCTCAAAAGCGGACAATCCAGCTGGTGTCTTTCCCCGGACGGGACGCGAAAGCGGACCGAATCATGGACTGGACCATAGAAGCCTATCAATGGGTTGCCTCGCTCCTGCCCTATTACCATCTGTATCACTATCTTTACGCCCTGGACGGAAACCACAGGGAGGCCCTGCGGGCCGCTCTGACCGCGACCGCCCCTGATACCACTGCAACCGCCTATCTGGACTACCGGCTCCAGGGGGCAAGGCTCTCCGGTTCGGTCCACATCGGTGTAACCGACAGCGATTTTGTAAAAAACTGGTGCGGCAACGTTCGCCGCACCGGAATCTGAAAGGAGTTTCTTATTATGTTGAACTTTGTACCGTTCCCATTCCACTTTGTCTCTGCGGACCACGAGGAATTTTTCCACCAGGCCGTCCACGCGACCGGCACCGCCTACCCGCCCGCCATTGCCGCCCTGTATCTTCTCGCCGCCTGTGCGGAGACACGGGAGCGCGTCTGGGAGGTCATGGACCCGGACGGCTATGTCAAGGACGATTGCTGGGACTGCTGGCAGGACGAGGACAGCCGCCGCTGCGTGGCCCTGGCGGTCAATCTGACCGGCGGCGGGTCCTATCCCGTCCTCTCCCCGGCGTACCTCTACGATACCCCCATTGCCCCCGTCCTCTGGGCGGCAACGGAATTTTGGTTCCGCAATCGGGACGTTGCCTGAGCCATTTTAGGGTATACCCCAGCTTTACATAGCAGAAAGGGCGGAAAGCAGCAAAAACAGAGTTGCTTTCCGCCCTTTTTTACATTTTGCAGGCCAAATCTAAAGCCTATTTTTACAATGGAGGATTTCAAAAAATGTCTAAAATCGCCTATGTCCGGGTCAGCACCCAGGAGCAGAACGAGGCCCGGCAGCGGGAGGCCCTCGCCGCCCGTGGGATTGATAAATGGTTCATCGAGAAAACCAGCGCAAAGGATACCGACCGCCCGGAGTTTCAAAAGATGATGGAATGGGTACGGGAGGGAGACACCATCTATATCCACGACCTGTCCCGGATTGCCCGCTCCACCCTGGACCTGTTGCACCTGCTGAATGTCCTTGCGGAAAAAGAGGTTGCCCTGGTTTCCGATAAGGAAAATATTGACACCGGCACCGCCACGGGCAAGCTGATTATTACGGTGATTGCCGCTATTAACGAATTTGAGAGGGCAAACCTCCTGGAGCGTCAGCGGGAGGGCATCGCCATTGCCAAGCGGGAGGGAAAATACACGGGGAGAAAGCCTGTCACCGTTCCGGACCTGCCCCGGCACTATGACCGCTACAAACGCCGGGAAATCAGTAAGGCGGCGTTGGCACGGGAGCTGGGCATATCCCGCCCCACCCTGGACCGGCTTTTTTCCGGTTGTGAACGGCGGCGCAGCGGAGAGCAGACTTGACGACCACCCCGATAAACTGGAATTTATGTTACAGTAAAACAGTCAATTATGATTCATTTTCAGTTTTGATATTATGACATTATCCGTATTCCTGTGACTAAAAAAATGAACCTCTCCTGTTGTCAAATTATAGACAGCAGACCATTGCAGGTTATCAATATCCCCATCCCGCACACCAACCTCGGCAAGAAGTGAAACGGCATCATCCTCATTTAGTACACCATTGTTGTCCAGTATCTCTTTTTCCACTGTGTTATATCTTTTAAATTCCGTTCCGCCACCGCCAATATTTACTCCGTTATAGGCAATAAAGTTTGACGCAATCTGATAGTTTGAATCTGTTTCCACAATTTGAAGTTCATTATCATAATACTCAACAAGCACCGACTTCCCACTTGCATCTGCAATCAGATAATGCGCTGCTATATCGTACGAAAAATAGATATTATATTTTTGGAGCAGTTCAACCGCTTCGTCCACCGTTGCCGCCTTATCTAACACCAGACGTGTTGCCGTTGAAATATTCAGTGTTATCTTATGACTGTCATAAGGTGCTTCTGCGTTGGGAACCGAAAGGGATGCTATGGCAACGCCTTTTTCATTTATACCATCACAAGGCAGGTATGGTGCTGCCAATGTAAGAAACTTGTTAAAAACAGAGCCTTCCGGCAAATTCCCCTCCGAATATCCAATAAAAGATAAATTCACTGTGGAAACAGATGCATACCCGTTCTTCGGTTCAGTAAATACCTGTAAAGTTGGTGAATAGCTATAATCAAAATTTCGTCCATACAAAATTTCGTCTTGTTCATTTTTTACAACAAAACAAGTACAGCC